>JANNEZ010000483.1:0-3291 GCA_031379255.1 Rhodoferax sp.
CAGCGCCGCTGACGCTCGTCTGTCGCTGCCTCGAAGCACGTAAAACGACGGGGTCTGGGGGCCGCGCAGCGGACCGACAGAGCCGCACCTGTCCGAGCCGCAGGCGAGTTGTGCGGCGGCCCCGTCGTTGCGTACTGCAGATGGTCGCCCGAAGGGCCAGCGACAGTTGAGCGTAAGCGGCGTTGCGGGGGTTCAGGCCAGCGGCCTATCCACAGTGATCAAGCCACCAAAAACGGATAGTCCGTATACCCCTCCGCCCCACCCCCATACAAGGTCGCGCGCACCACGCTGTTCAGCGGCGCACCTTCACGCAGGCGGCGCGTGAGGTCGGGGTTGGCGATGAAGGCTTTGCCGAAGCAGACCAGGTCTGCTCCATCTGCCAGGGCCTGCTCGGCCCCGGTTTTGTCCAGCGCGTTGTTGACGATCCACGCGCCCTTGCCGCCGGTGGATTGGTAGGCGGCGCGCAGTGCGGCGTAGTCGAAGGGCTTGTCGCCCTGGGTGTGGTTGCGGTCTGCGCCGGTGGCGCCTTCGATGACGTGAATGAAGGCCAGGCCCAGCGGGCCGAGCACGCGGGCTACGTGTTCAAACAGCGGCTGCGGGTGCGCGTCAAACGCGTCGTTGGCCGGGGTGACGGGCGAGATGCGGATGCCGGTTTTGTTGCCGCCAATGCGCTGCACGATGGCCTGCATGACCTCACCGAGCAATCGCGCGCGGTTTTCGATGGCGCCGCCATACGCGTCGGTGCGCTGGTTTGAATTGCTGCGCAGGAACTGGTCGATGAGGTAGCCGTTGGCGGCGTGCACCTCGACGCCGTCAAAACCCGCTTCGATGGCATTGGTGGCGGCCTGGGCGTAGTCGTGCACGATGCCGGGCAGCTCGTCGGCCCGCAGCGCGCGGGGTTCGGACGTGGCTTCAAACTGCGGCACACCGTTGCGGATCAGCACTGTTTTGGTTTTGGCGGTAATGGCCGACGGGGCCACGGGCGCATGGCCGCCGGGCTGCAGCTCCTGGTGTGAAACGCGGCCCACATGCCACAGCTGCATCACGATGTGGCCGCCCTTGGCGTGCACGGCGTCTGTTGTCATGCGCCAGGCCTTGATTTGCTCGGCGCTCCAGATGCCTGGCACGTCCGAATAACCCTGGCCCTGGTGGCTGATGGCGGTGGCCTCGGTGACGATGAGGCCTGCGCCGTCGCGCGGGTCGGCGCGTTGCGCGTAGTAGGTGGCCATCAGCGCGGTGGGGAGGGCGCCGGGTGCACGGTTGCGGGTGAGTGGCGCCATCACCAGGCGGTTGGGCAGGCGCATGGCGCCGACTTGAACGGGATCAAACAGGGATTTCATCGTTTTGGAGACCAAAGGGAAACAAGGGCGTGATGCTAACGGCTTGCGCGCGGGTCTGCACGGCGCGGGCTTTTTCGGAGCCTTATCATCAACCCATGAACCCCTCAGCCCATTCGTTGTGATGGCCCGGCTGCCCCGCGTTGCCAAGTGGTTGCTGGCCTTTGTGGCGGGCGTTCTGCTGCTGGTGGTGCTGGCCCTGTTGGTATTGCACCACTGGGTCGGGACGGACGACTTCCGCCAGCGGGTGAGCCGGGAGGCGTCTTCTGCGCTGGGCTTCGAAGTCAAAATCGGGCGCGTCACGCTGGACTGGTGGCCCATTCCGGCGCTGGCCGTGAACGATGTGCAGGTGCAGACGCGCCCGCCCTTGAGCGCGGAGCGCATCGAAGTGCGGCCCCGTTGGTCCAGCCTGTTGACGCGGCGGCCGGCATTGGCCACGGCTATCGTCCGCCACGCGGTGGTGGCGCAGGCGGGGGTTGATTCGATTTTGAACGCGCTGCAAAAAAAGAAGGCGCCACATCAATCTGGAACTGGCGTGGAGCCGGGCTCCGCATCCAGTGCGGCACTTGCCGGCGCGCTGTCGGGCAGCCGCATCGTGCTGGACGACCTGGCCTGGCAGGGTTTGCGCAATGAGCTGGTGGCGCTGGACGCCAGCATCCGCCTGGATGCCGATGCGTTGCCGCAGGTGGTGTCGGCCAAGGTGCTGAAGTTCCAGTACAAGGGCGTGGGCGACCTGCGCGGCAGCGAACTCGACGTGAAGCGCGAATTGACAGGTGATGGGGCGGGTTACCTGCTGGCGCTGCAGCTCAAAGGCGGCTCGGGGAAGGGGGGCGCTGGCGCTGTGGCCAAGCGCGGTGTGATCAAGGGACGAGTCGACCTGCAATGGCCCGCTGCGGCCGGGGCAGGGGCGGTTGCACAAATGGTGATGAAGGGCACGCTCGCCACCACCGACCTGGACGTGGCGCTTCTGGGTGAACCCAAGCCGGGGCAGCTGCCGCCGCTCAGCGGCCGTCTGGAAGCGCAGACCACGCTGTCGGCCCGCGCGGCCCAAGCGAGCGGCCTGCTCGACGTGCTGCAGACCGACTCCACTTTCACCGTGCGCAACGCTGTGGTGCATGGCATCGACTTGGCCCGGGCGGTCAAAACCGTGGGCTTGAGCCGGGGTGGCGAGACCCGGCTGGACGTGCTGGCCGGCCAGGTGCAGACACGCGGCAAGGCGGTTCAGATCAGCAATCTGGTGGCCAGCTCAGGGGTGTTGAGCGCTAGCGGGCAGCTTGCTGTTTCGCCTGCGCGAAATTTGAGCGGCCGTGTTTATGTGGAGCTCGGCGGCTCTGCGGTGCCTGCGGCGGCCAAAGGCGCTGTGGGTGTACCGCTGGTGGTGGGTGGCACGCTGGAATCGCCTGAGGTCACCTTGACCCGCGCCGCGCTGATTGGTGCTGCGATTGGCACGGCGGTATTGCCCGGCGTGGGCACAGGCGCGGGCGCTTCCCTGGGCGACAAGGTGGGGGAAAAATTGAAAGGGCTGTTTGGCCGCTGAATGCGATCGGCGAATTCAATCGTTGAATCAATAATTAACACCCATGTTAATTATTGATTCAAAATGCCGGCGCCGGGCGGTTTTTTGAGGAAATTGCGCCTTCAAGTCACGTAAAATGGCCATTATTAGCTATTAATACAGTAGCAAAAATCGTCAACTCGCGTAACCCGGGTTCTCGCGGTCCAGCTTGCGCAGCAGGGCCGGCCAGGCCAGTTGCGCGGCGCTTTGGCCGGCGGTGGCCATCTTCATGGCGTTTTTGTTGGCTTCCATTGGCACGGGGCCGATCAGGCTGACCTCGCCGCTGGCCTGCGCGTCGATCTGGATGCGGCAGGCGCATTCCAGAAAATACATGCTCAAAAACGCATCAGCCACGGTTTTGCCGACTGTCAGCAAACCATGGTTGCGCAAAATCAGGTA
>JANNEZ010000493.1:0-4753 GCA_031379255.1 Rhodoferax sp.
GGCGCTGGTGCGTTCAAGGTCGAAGTCGATTTGATGCAGCCGCTGGACCTGGACCGCAAACCCGCCGTTCACACCACGCCGCTGAACCACGTCGGCCTGTGGATCGACGACTTGCCCCGGGCGGTTGAGTGGCTCACGGCAAAAGGTGTCCGGTTCGCGCCCGGCGGCATCCGCAAAGGGGCGGCCGGGTTTGACATCTGTTTCCTGCACCCCAAAGCCAATGACGAATTCCCGATAGCGGGAGAGGGTGTCTTGATTGAGCTCGTGCAGGCGCCGCCAGAAGTCGTACAGTCTCTGGGAGCCATGGCCGCAGCATGACATTTTTCACGTTTTGACACAAAAGCCACACTTTTCGGGATTTACCTGAGGGCTTTGTATACAACTGCTTCGTAGACTGCTTTGTGCCTGTTGCCGCATCATCGGCCAATGGGCGTTTAGGAGACAGTTTTGCTTCCAACCAACATCGCCAATCCGACCTATTTTCACAAGGTCGTGGATTGTCAATACGCCTGCCCGGCCCACACCCCTGTTCCTGAATACATCCGTCTGATCGGGCAGGGCCGTTACAGCGACGCCTACATGATCAACTGGGTGTCGAACGTATTTCCGGGCATTCTGGGGCGCACCTGCGACCGGCCCTGCGAACCAGCTTGCCGGCGAAGCCGCGTTGAAGAAAGCGACAACCAGACGCCCGAGCCTGTCGCCATTTGCCGCCTCAAACGCGTAGCCGCCGACATGAAAAGCGACGTGTCCCAGCGTATGCCCAAAATCGCGGTGAAAAACGGCAAACGCATTGCATGCGTGGGCGCGGGACCGGCATCGCTGACTGTCGCGCGGGATTTGGCCCCGCTCGGGTATGACATCACCATTTTTGACAGCGAGGCCAAAGCCGGTGGCTTCATGTGGTCGCAAATTCCCCGTTTTCGCCTGCCGGAAACCGTGATCGACGAAGAAACCGGTTACATCCTGGATATGGGTATCCACTTCAACAACAACCAGCCGGTTGACTCCATGAAAGCGCTGCTGGCTCAAAATTTTGATGCGGTGTTTGTCGGTTGCGGTGCGCCGCGCGGGCGCGACCTGCAACTGCCCGGCCGCAAGGAGATCAAGGAGAACATCCATATTGGCATTGACTGGCTCGCGTCGGTGTCTTTTGGCCACGTCACCCGCATCGGCAAACGTGTGATTGTGCTCGGTGGCGGCAACACGGCGATGGATTGCTGCCGCTCGTCGCGCCGCCTGGGCGGCACCGACGTGAAAGTTATCGTGCGCAGCGGTTTTGAAGAAATGAAAGCCTCTCCCTGGGAGAAGGAAGACGCGCAACACGAAGGCATCCCGATCATCAATTTTCATGTCCCCAAAAGTTTTGAGCACGACAACGGCAAGCTGACCGGCATGAGGTTTGAAGTCGTCAAGGCGGTGTACAGCGAAAGCGGAGAGCGCAGCCTGATGCCCACCGGCGCGCCCGACGTGCTGGTGCCTTGCGACGCCGTGCTGATCGCCGTCGGCCAGGAAAACGCCTTCCCCTGGATCGAGAAAGACTGCGGCATCGCCTTCGACAAATGGGGCCTGCCGGTGCTGGACAAAGAGAGTTTCCAGGCCAGCGTGCCCCACGTGTTTTTTGGCGGCGATTCGGCCTTTGGACCGAAAAACATCATCACCGCCGTTGCGCACGGACACGAGGCGGCCGTGTCGATCGACCGCCTTCTCAACGGCGAAGACATCAACCGCCGCCCCGACCCGATGACGAATTTGATGTCCGCCAAAATGGGCATCCACGAGTGGGCCTATGACAACGACACGTCAAACGATCTGCGCTACAAGGTGCCATGGGCCAAGGCCGAGATGGCGCTGGCCAGCATCAAGGTGGAAGTCGAGCTGGGCTTTGACGCCGCCACGGCCTTCAAGGAGGCGCAGCGCTGCCTGAACTGCGACGTGCAGACTGTTTTCACCCAGGACACCTGCATCGAGTGTGATGCCTGTGTGGACATCTGTCCGATGGATTGCATCACCTTCACGGCCAATGGCGATGAGGCCGATTTGCGCACCCGCCTCAACGCGCCGGCGACCCGTTTGACGCAGGACCTGTATGTGTCGGGTGACCTGAAAACCGGCAGGGTGATGGTCAAAGACGAAGACGTGTGCCTGCACTGCGGCCTGTGTGCGGAGCGTTGCCCTACGGGAGCGTGGGACATGCAGAAGTTCCTGCTGAACACCACGCAGGCCGGGCCGCCCAGCCGTGATCCGGCACGCCAGCCAGCGCCGGTGCGCGAAGGAGTTCCCGCATGAAAACCGCAGCGCCGGGCCGTTGCCAAGCAAGGCTGGCCCCTTCGGGGGGCAGCGCAGTACGTGAAATGACAAGGGTGGGGGTCGTATGAAACGCATTGAGTCCGTCAACGACTTTGTCATCAAGTTCGCCAATGTGAATGGCTCGGGTTCGGCATCGGCGAACGAATTGTTTGCCAAGGCCATCCTGCGCATGGGTGTGCCGGTGAGCCCGCGCAATATTTTCCCCAGCAACATCCAGGGCCTGCCCACCTGGTACGAGGCCCGGGTGTGTGAAAAAGGCTACATGGGCCGCCGTGGCGGCATCGACATGATGGTGGCGATGAACCCGCAGACTTGGGACGCCGACATCGCCGAAATTGAGCCGGGCGGGTATTTGTTCTACGACAACACAAAAACGCTGCCGCCTTCCAAATTCCGCCCTGATATCCACGTGATTGGCATGCCGCTGACGGAGATTTCCAACGCGGTGTACCCTGACCCCCGCCAGCGCCAGCTTTTCAAAAACATCATCTATGTGGGTGCCTTGAGCGCCTTGCTCGGGGTTGAAGCCGAAGTCATTGAAAAGCTCTTTGCCGAACAGTACAAGGGCAAGGAGAAGCTGCTCGATTCAAACGTGCGGGCCCTGCACCTGGGCCGCGATTTCGCCAGGGAGCACCTCACCGTGCCGGTTGGCCTGCAGGTGAAACGCTCGAACAAAGTGGGCGACCAAATCTTCATCGATGGCAACAGCGCCGCCGCCCTGGGTTGCGTCTATGGCGGCGCCACGGTGGCGGCCTGGTACCCGATCACGCCTTCGTCGTCAGTGGCGGAGGCCTTCCAGAAATACTGCGCCAAATACCGCGTTGACCCGGCCACCGGGCAAAACAACTATGCCATCGTGCAGGCCGAAGACGAAATCGCCTCCATCGGCATGGTGGTTGGCGCAGGCTGGAACGGCGCGCGCGCTTTTACGGCAACCTCCGGCCCTGGCGTTTCATTGATGACCGAATTCATTGGCCTTGCGTATTTTGCGGAGATTCCGGTCACCATCATCAACGTGCAGCGCGGCGGCCCGTCCACCGGCATGCCAACCCGCACGCAGCAGGCGGACATCCTCGCCTGCGCCTACGCGTCACACGGCGACACCAAACACGTTCTCCTATTCCCGGAAGACCCGACCGAGTGTTTTGACCATGCCGCAGCCGCGCTGGATCTCGCCGACCGCCTGCAAACCCCCGTTTTTGTGATGACAGATCTGGACATTGGCATGAACCAGCGTCTGTGCAAACCGTTTGTCTGGGAGGAAGGCCGCGAGCTGGACCGTGGCAAGGTGATGACAGCCGAGATGCTTGAAGCCGGCCGCGATTTTGGCCGCTACAAAGATGTGGATGGCGACGGCATACCCTGGCGCACCTTGCCGGGCACCCACGCCACCAAGGGCAGCTACTTCACGCGCGGCACCACCCGCGACGCTTACGCGCGGTACTCCGAGCGCGGGCCCGATTACATCTACAACGTCGAGCGGCTGCTGGCCAAGTTCGCCACCGCTGCCACCCTGGTGCCGCCCCCGGTGATCCGCAAAGTGCGGCAGAAGACCCGCCTGGGTGTGATCTATTTCGGCTCGACCAGCCCGGCCATGCACGAGGCGCTGGATGCGCTCAAGCAGGTTGGCATTCACCTGGACGCGATGCGCCTGCGGGCTTTTCCCTTCCCCGAATCGGTGGCGCGCTTCATCGACGCGCACGAGCACGTCTACGTGGTTGAGCAAAACCGCGACGGTCAAATGCATTCGCTGCTGGTGAACGAGCTGGACATTGACCCGGCGCGCATGGTTCGGGTGTTGCACTATGACGGCACGCCCATCACCGCGCGCTTCATCACATCGGCGATTACCCAGCACGTCCACGCGTCTGCCGTTGAGCCGCCCGAGCCCAGGGCCAAGGCCGTCACCCTGAAGGATTTCGCATGACTTACCTGGCCAAACCGCGCATGCACCACCCGAGCCTGGTGGCCAACGAGGTCGGCTACACCCGGCGCGATTACGAAGGCAAGGTCTCGACCCTGTGCGCCGGTTGCGGGCACGACTCGATTTCAGCAGCCATCGTGCAGGCCTGCTACGAGCTCAACATCGAGCCGCACCGGGTCGCCAAACTCTCGGGCATCGGCTGCAGCTCCAAAACGCCCGACTACTTCCTGGGCGCGTCGCACGGCTTCAACACCGTGCACGGCCGGATGCCTTCGGTGCTGACGGGCGCCAACCTGGCCAACCGCGAGCTGATCTATCTGGGCGTCTCGGGCGATGGCGACAGCGCCTCCATCGGCCTTGGCCAGTTCGCCCACGCCATCCGGCGCGGCGTCAACATGGCCTATATCGTCGAGAACAATGGGGTCTACGGCCTGACCAAGGGCCAGTTTTCGGCCACTGCCGACGCCGGCTCGAAGTCCAAGCGCGGCATCGTCAACCACGACAGCCCCATCGACATGG
>JANNEZ010000510.1:0-17376 GCA_031379255.1 Rhodoferax sp.
GCTGTCTTAGTCGTTTTTGGCATCTCGCGACGATACCCGAACCACCTACGATGAACTGCATGCCCGTGGTAAAATGAATACAGAGACTTTTTAGAGACTGAAAATTTCTAAGTCCATGATTTCACACGTTTTTGTTCGTTGACAACGCTATATTGTAATGACCGACCCGGAATTCATGGATCGTGCCGAGGCGGTGCTCCAAGCCATCGAAGCCTGCTGCGACCGCATCAACGAAGCGACCGACGCCGACATCGACAATCAGCGCGTGGGCGGCATGGTGACCATGCAGTTTGCCAACGGCAGCCAGATCGTCGTCAACCTGCAAAAGCCTCTGCATGAAATCTGGCTGGCCGCAAGGGCTGGCGGTTTTCACTACCGCTTCGACGGCGGCCAGTGGCAGGACAGCAAGGGACAGGGCGAACTGTTTGCCCGCCTCTCCCGCGAGGCCAGTGCGCAATCGGGCCTGGCACTGGCGTTTTCACCCTGATCAGTTGCGGAACAGGTCGAGAATCCTTCGTTTTTCGTCGGCCACAGGTAGCGGCTGGCTGTCCGCCTTGGTGCCGGGCGCAACGGGTTTGTCGTCGAGGCCGAGGCTGGTCACACCGGCGCCGCGGGAGAATTCGTCGTAGTACCACTCGCCGCCGACGTTCACCACCCCCTCGGGCGCGCTGTACTGGCTGACCGGCACGCCCTTGAGCGCGTGCTCCATATAGGCGATCCACACCGGCAAGCTCAGTCCGCCGCCAGTCTCCAGGGCGCTGTTGCCCATCTTGCGCGGCGTGTCATAACCTATCCACGTGACTGCGGCGATGGTTGGCTGGAAGCCGGCGAACCACGCATCCATTGAATCGTTGGTGGTGCCCGTCTTGCCATACAGGTCGGGGCGTTTCAGCGTGCCCTGGGCACGGGCGGCCGTTCCCGAGCGGGTGACCTCCTGCAGCAGGTTGGTCATGATGAACGCATTGCGCGGATCGATCGCGCGCATCGACTCACCGGGGGCGACAGGTCTTGTTTCCGAAAGCACCTTGCCACGCTGTTCGGCCACCTTGCTGATCAACCATGGATTCACCCGATAGCCACCGTTTGCAAAAACGGAATACGCGGTGGCCATCTGCATCGGCGTGACGGACCCGGCACCGAGGGCCATGGTGAGGTAAGGCAGGTGCTTGTCCTCGTCGAATCCGAAGTGCGTCACCCAGTCGCGCGCATACTGGGGGCCGATCGCATGCAGTATCCGGATCGACACCATGTTCTTGGATTTCGCCAGGGCGGTCCGCAGGCTCATGGGCCCGTCGAACTTGCCGTCGTAGTTCTTGGGCTCCCACGGTTGTCCGCCCGTCACGCCGGCATCAAAAAACAGCGCTGAATCATTGATGACCGTGGACGGGGTAAATCCCTTCTCCAGCGCCGCCGAGTAGATGAACGGCTTGAAGCTCGAGCCCGGCTGGCGCCAGGCCTGGGTCACATGATTGAACTTGTTCTTCTCGTAGTCAAAACCGCCCACCATGGCGCGGATCGCGCCATCACGCGGATCCATCGCCACGAATGCGCCTTCGACTTCGGGCAACTGCGTGATCTCCCAGCCGCCCTTGGACGTGCGCGCGACCCGAATCACGGCGCCTGGGCGAATCTTGATGTGTGCCGGTGCCTTGTCGGACAGCCCGGACTGGGCCGCCCGCAAGCCTTCACCCGCGATTTCGACGATCTCCGCGTTCTGGCGCACCGCCCGGATGGAACGCGCGTCGGCATGCAGGACGACCGCTGACAGTACGTCGCCGTTGTCCGGGTGTTCATCAAGCGCGTCGTCGATGGCGTCATCGATCTCCTGCTGGGTTTTGGGCAGGTCGATGAACTTCTCCGGACCGCGGTAGATCTGGCGTCGCTCGAAATCCATGATGCCGCGGCGCAGCGCCCTGTATGCGGCATCCTGGTCTGCCGCCTTCACGGTCGTGTAGACATTGAGCCCGCGTGTATAGGTTTCATTTCCATATTGGGCGAACATCAACTGGCGTACGGTCTCCGCCACGTATTCGGCGTGCACGCGCATCGTGTCCTGGCCGGATTTGAGTTTCAGCGGTTCCTTCTTGGCGGCTTCCGCCTGCGCCGCTGTGATGAAGTTGTTGTCCACCATCCGTTCGATGATGTAGAGCTGCCGGCTACGCGCACGTTTCGGGTTGCGGATCGGGTTGTTGGCGGCGGGTGCCTTCGGCAGGCCGGCCAGCATGGCGGCCTCGGCAATGCTCACATCCTTCAGCGGCTTGTCGAAATACGCCTCGCTGGCTGCGGCAAAGCCATAGGCGCGCTGACCCAGGAAGATCTGGTTCATGTAGATCTCGAGAATCTGGTCTTTGGTGAGCAAGTGCTCCAGCTTGAAGGTCAGCAGCACCTCATAGATCTTGCGGATGTAGTTTTTCTCATTGGAGAGGTACACGTTGCGCGCCACCTGCATGGTGATGGTGGACGCGCCCTGGCTTTTGGCTTTGCCGAGGTTGGCCAGCGCGGCGCGCAGGAAGCCCTTGTAAGAGACGCCGCCATGTTCGTAAAACTCTGTGTCCTCTATGGCCAGCACGGCATCGATCATCACCTTGGGGATATCTTTGATCGGGGTGAGGTTGCGCCGCTCCTCGCCAAACTCGCCAAGCAGCACGTTGTCCGAGGAATAAACGCGCAAGGGCAGGATCGGCCGGTAGTTCGACAGGTCACTGATGTCGGGCAAATTCGGGTACGCCACCGCCAGGGCAATCGCCACAATTGCCAAAATTGAGAGCGCACCAGCCAGCAGCAGACCGGTTGTCCAATAGACAACACGCAACAAGACGTGGCCCAAACCGGAGCCGCCGAAAGCCCTGCCCGTGTTTGTGCGGTTGATGCTGGAGTCGGGAGCGGGGTGAGGGGGCATTAAAAAAGCGGTAAGGTCGCGTCGCTATTATAAAAAAGGGAACACGGCCTCGAGAAATTGGGGGTGTGTTGCATTGTTACCGGGATGTGCCAAACGCCAAATTGACGCAACCGGCGCCCATCGCTTTGGCAGACAAGCGTCTGCTTTTGACAACGTTTGATAGCACTCAAATTCGAAAAATCCTTTGCGGGACAAGGAGCTTACTGATAGCATTCAAGTGAAGTCTTAAGTTTCGCCGGTTCTCAATCGGCTTGTTTCAGGGGATTGCCTTGATCTCTTTGGGATCGTTGTTTAGCCGCCAGCCCGCACCTATGTTGGGCCTGGATATCAGTTCTTCCAGCGTCAAGCTGGTGGAGTTGAGCCGTGACAAAGGCGGCAACCTGGTGCTCGACCGATGCGCCATTGAGCCTCTTGAGCGCGGGTGGATCACCGACGGCAATATCGAAAAATTCGACGAGGTGGCCGAAGCCGTGCGCCGGCTGGTGAAAAAAAGCGGCACCAAGA
The DNA here is from genome assembly GCA_031379255.1 of Rhodoferax sp. Taxonomy (GTDB): domain Bacteria; phylum Pseudomonadota; class Gammaproteobacteria; order Burkholderiales; family Burkholderiaceae_C; genus JANYCG01. The sequence continues at coordinate 3,404 of JANNEZ010000510.1, forward strand.
CCAAAAATGTGGCAATGGCGCTGCCGCCCTCTGCGGTGATTACCAAGAAGATCATCCTCCCGGGCGGGCTGACCGATCTTGAGTTGGAGTTGCAGGTCGAAACGGAGGCCAACCAGTACATTCCGTTTCCACTGGATGAAGTGAGCCTCGACTTCTGCGTGATTGGCCCAAGCAGCGCCTCCGTCGGCGACCTTGACGTGCTGATCGCGGCGTCCCGGCGCGAGAAGGTTCAGGATATTCAGGGCCTGGCCGAAGCGGCAGGGCTCAAGCCGGTTGTGATCGACGTTGAATCGTTCGCGTCAAGGCTGGCGACTGGCCGCCTCATTGAAAGTCTGCCCAACAAGGGCGCCGGAACCATCGTGGCCCTGTTTGAAGTGGGTGCCATGACGACCAGCATGCAGGTGCTGCGGGATGACGAGGTTTTGTATGACCGAGACCAGGCTTTTGGCGGCGCGCAACTCACCCAGTTGATCGTGCGCCAATATGGATTTTCACTGGAGGAAGCGGAAACCAAAAAACGCAGCGGCGAGTTGCCGGACGATTACGAATCGAGTGTTCTCAAGCCGTTTGTGGAGAGCATGGTCCAGGAGATCGGGCGCGCCTTGCAATTCTTCTTCACCAGCACACCGCACAACAAGGTCGACTACATCCTGCTGGCGGGGGGGTCGGCAGCGCTGCCGGGCCTGACTGCGGCGGTCAGCCAACACACCACCTTCACCTGCAATCTGCTCAATCCGTTCGAAGGGATGGAAATGGGCGACGGCGTGCGTCTCAAGAAGATGAATCGTGAGGCGCCTTCGTACCTGACTTCATGCGGCCTGGCGCTGCGGAGGTTCATGCAGTGATCTTGATCAACCTGCTTCCCCACCGGGAAGCCGCGCGCAAACATCGGCGCGATTTTTTCAACCTTTCATTGGGCGCTGCCGCTTTGCTGGGTTGCCTGATTGCGGGGGGCATTTACCTCTGGTATCAGGCGCAGATTTCTGGTCAACAGCGCAAAAACAATGTGCTGAGCACGGAAATCAAGGTGCTGGAAGGGCAAATCAAGGATAATGCCGGACTGGAAGCGGAAATTGCCGCCTTGCGGGCGCGCCAGCAGGCGGTGGAGGACTTGCAGGCCGACCGCAACCAGCCGGTTTACCTGTTAACCGAATTGGTCAAACAGTTGCCCGACGGTGTTTACATAGGCTCGATGAAGCAGGACAACCAATTGGTGACCTTGCAAGGCGTGGCGCAATCCAACGAGCGCGTTTCCGAGCTTCTGCGCAATTTGGCCAACAACAGCCCCTGGTTCAGCAAACCCGAGCTGGTTGAAATTGTTGCGGGCAACGTGACCTTGAACCCCCGGGAGCAAAAACGCGTGGCGAACTTCAACATCAGGGTTCGCATCGTCCGTTCGAGCGATGCGCAAAAAGCGGCTCAAGCCGCCGCAGCAGTTGCAGCCGCGCAAAGCGCAGCGCCAGCGGCCCCGCAGAAAAAATAGGGCGCACCAAATGGCCACCAAATCCGAAAAAGCCCCGCCAAAAGCCGATTTTGCGGCTATGCAGGAAAAAATTGCCAGCCAGTTTCGCAACCTTGACCCGCGAGACCCGTCGGTCTGGCCGGCACTGCCCCGCAATGCATTGCTGTTGTTGACCTGTGTGTTGGTTGTGGTGGGCTTGTGGTTCGCCTGGTTGGTCAACTCGGAAGAGGAGTTGGCCAGGGAGCAGGCGACTGAATTGAAACTGCGTGAAGACTACACAACGAAGTTGGTCAAGGCCGTGAATCTGGATGCGCTCAAGAAGCAGCGTGAACAGGTCCAGCAGTACGTGACCCAACTGGAAAAACAATTGCCCAGCAAAGCTGAAATGGATGCGCTTTTGTCAGATATCAACCAGGCCGGGTTGGGGCGCAGTCTCCAATTTGAGCTGTTCAGGCCTGGCAGCGTGGCGGTCAAGGAGTATTACGCCGAGTTGCCGATCGAAGTGCGCGTAACGGGCCGTTACCACGACATGGGTTCGTTTGCCTCGGACATTGCCAATTTGTCCAGGATCGTCACACTGAACAACCTTGAAATTACGCCGGTGCGAGACAATACCTTGACGATGAGGGCGTCGGCTCGCACGTTCAGGTACCTTGATCAAGACGAAATCGCGGCACAACGTAAAGCCGTAGCGCCGAAAGGGGCGAAAAAATGAGCACCCGGTCGTCAAGATGGCTGCAGTGGGGGTCAGTGTTGGGAAGTGTCCTGTTGTTGGGCGCCTGCAGTTCTTCCAGCGAAGATGAATTGCGCGGGTGGATGGCGACTCAAAAAAGCCAAACTCGGCCCAAGGTTGCGCCGATTTCCGAGCCCAAGCAGTTCAAGCCCGAGAGCTACCAGATTGCTGGTTCCGTTGAGCCCTTCAGCCGCGAGAAACTCACGCAGGCGTTGAAGGGTGAAGCCACGCAAGCGACTGCCAACGCAGCCCTGGTTGCGCCTGAGTTGGCCCGACGCAAGGAAGCCCTCGAAGCGTATCCCCTGGATGCGCTGTCGATGGTTGGCAGCGTGGTGCGGGGTGGCCAGCCCGTGGCGTTGGTCAAAGTTGACAACCTGCTGTACCAGGTTCGTCCTGGCAATTACCTGGGTCAAAACTTCGGGCGGGTCAACAAGATTGCAGAAACCGAAATCATCTTGCGTGAAATCGTGCAAGACGCTGTTGGCGAATGGATAGAACGCCCTGCAAAGTTGCAGTTGCAAGAGAGGTCAAAATGAAGAATCAAAGTGGGTATCTGGCAATGAGCATTTGGAGACGAGCCGGGCTTTTTCTGGCGACTGTCATTTTGACAATGGGTGCGCAGGCACAAACCAGCATTGAGGCCATCTCGGGGTCTGTTCAGGGGGGCGCCGAAGTCGTCCGTATTGACCTGTCTCAGGCGCTACCCGCAATACCCACCGGATTCACTATCCAGTCACCGGCCCGCATTGCATTGGATTTTCCTGGCGTCTCCAATGCGATGGGTCGATCCACAGTGGAAATTAATCAAGGCAATCTGCGCTCCGTGACTGTCGTGCAGGCTGGAGATCGAACGCGCGTGGTTGTCAACCTCAAGCAAGCAGCGGCTTACAAGGCAGAATTGCAGGGTAAAACCTTGCTTTTGGTGCTGGGTCAAGTTGCCGCAAGCGCGGCCCCCGTGGCCGCAGCAGCGCCCGCATTTTCAGCAGTGCCAACCCGTGATACCCAACCGATCAAGGATCTGGATTTCCGTCGTGGCACTGACGGCTCAGGCCGCGTGATTGTGTCCCTGCCCAGCAACCAGGTTGGTGTGGATATTCGCCAGCAAGGGCAAACGCTCGTGGTCGAGTTCATGAAATCGACACTGCCAGAAGGACTGCGCCGACGCCTTGATGTGGCAGATTTTGGAACTCCGGTGCAAACCGTTACAACCTTTCAATCGGGTGACCGTGTGCGAATGGTTATCGAGCCCAAGGGCGCTTGGGAGCACAGTGCCTACCAAAGTGATGATCAGTTTGTGGTTGAGGTCAAGCTGCAAAAGGTGGACCCGGGCAAACTGACGCAGGGTGTCGGCTATACGGGGCAAAAACTCTCATTGAACTTCCAGAACATTGAAGTGCGTTCGCTGCTTCAGGTGATCGCTGATTTCACCAATTTCAACATCGTGACCTCGGATTCTGTTGCCGGGTCGGTCACTTTGCGCCTTCAGGACGTACCCTGGGACCAGGCATTGGAAATAATTCTGCAGGCGAAGGGTTTGGGGGTCAAGAAAAATGGCAACGTGCTCTGGATTGCACCCCGGGACGAAATCGCCGCCAAGGAAAAGCTTGAGCGGGAGTCCAATGTGGCGCTCGAAGGACTCGAGAATTTGCGGACACAGTCCTTTCAGCTTAACTATGCGAAGGCTGCGGAAGTCGCGGCTGGCCTGATTGGCTCTGGCGGTGGCGGCGTCACGAGTACTAAAATTCTTAGCAATCGCGGAAGCGTTATTGCCGAAGTTAGAACCAATCAGCTCTTTGTGACGGATATCGGCAGCAAACTTGAGTCGATCCAGCAAATGATTGCAAAACTTGATGTCGCTGTTCGTCAGGTTTTGATAGAGGCCCGAATAGTTGAAGCTTCGGATACATTCGGAAAGTCGCTGGGTGTAAGGCTGGGCAGCAGTGATTTACGTGCGCAGCGGGGTGGAGATGGTGGATATCCTTTTGGTGGTGATACTCGAGTTGCTTTTGGCACCAATTACAGCAATGCGGTTGCAACCAGCGGAGCTGGAGGTGCTGTGGATTTAACCAGCAATTTTGTAAATCTGCCGGCTGTGGGGCAAGGCGGTGCTTCTGCGGCAACTTTTGCGCTTTCATTGTTCAGCTCCGCAGCAAACCGCTTTTTGAACCTTGAACTGTCGGCGCTTGAGGCCGACGGCAAGGGGAAAATAGTTTCCAGTCCGCGGGTGGTCACAGCAGACCAAAAAGAAGCCTCGATTGAGCAAGGTGTCGAGATTCCATTCCAACGGGCGACGAGTTCGGGTGCTACCGCCATCGAGTTTGTCAAGGCCAACCTTTCTTTGCGGGTGACTCCTCAAATTACGCCGGAGGGCGGCATCATTATGGATGTCGAAGTAAACAAAAACTCGGTTGGACAAGCAACTGCCGCTGGGCTGTCCATCAACACAAAACGGATCAAGACGCAGGTGCTCGTCGACAATGGTGGTACTGTGGTTATTGGTGGAATTTTTGAATTGACCGAATCTGAAAATGAAACCAAAGTGCCGTTCTTGGGCGATTTGCCAGGCTTGGGGAACCTGTTCAAATCTCGCGCAAGAGTCGCAAACAAGCAAGAAATGCTGGTGTTTATCACTCCCAAAGTTGTAACCGATAGAGCACTTCGCTGAATTAAATTAGCGTTGCCGTTATTGAAAATGGATGGATAAATATGGTCAGCTTTTTCACTCGGAGGGCATTTTTTCTGGTTATGCCTGTCAGGCTATGGTTGCGTAGGCTCTAGTTTTGTTTGCAAGGCATATTGATGCCGCAACTAACAAGACGACATTTGAAATTGGGACGTTAAGTAACTTGATTGCCCTCGTCGGCCTGCCCGGTTCAGGCAAGTCCACGGTGGGCCGCCAGCTTGCCCGGCGGCTTCACCTTCCTTTTGTTGACTCAGACCATGCCATAGAGGAGCGCCTGGGGTGCTCCATCCGTGAATATTTCGAGCGCGAGGGCGAAGATCGATTTCGTGATGTTGAGCAGGAAGTGCTTGACGATTTGACCCGTTCGCACAGCGGCGTGTTGTCCACCGGTGGTGGCTCGGTGCTGCGAGCGGCCAACCGCATCCATTTGCGTGAGCGCGGCAAAGTCATTTACCTCAAATCAACGCCTGATGAGTTGTTCCGCCGTCTGCGCCATGATTTGAATCGGCCATTGCTTCAAGTGTCTGACCCTCTGGGCCGCCTGCGCGACCTGTTTTTTGCGCGGGATCCGATGTACCGTGAGACGGCGCATTTTCTGCTCGAGACCGGGCGTCCGTCGATAGCGACGCTTGTGAACATGATTGTGATGCAGCTCGAATTGGCCGGCGTCGTCCCGCCTGCATGATGCAGGTTGTCCCTTGGGCTTTCAGCGATTGAATCTTTGCGGCAAATGCGGGTTCCCATAAACTACCCGCCTATGCAAACTTCGTCACTTTCGCCAATCGCCAACTCCCAGGTCACCATCGATTTTGGCAATCGCAGCTACGCAATCCTGATTGGCCCTGCTTTATTGGATCAAATGGAGACTTGGGCTGACCTGCCGAAGGCCACGTGTGCAGTAGTTGTCAGCAATTCAACTGTCGCGCCGCTGTATGGAAAACGACTGATTGCGTCGTTGCAGGGCAGATTCTCCAGAGTACACCAAGTGGTCCTTCCCGATGGGGAAGAGCACAAAACCTGGCAAACGCTCAACCTGATTTTTGACGGATTGCTGGCAAACGCCTGTGACCGCAAGACCATTCTTTTTGCGCTGGGCGGCGGTGTCGTCGGCGACATGACCGGCTTCGCGGCGGCTTGTTACATGCGCGGCGTGCCATTCGTGCAGGTTCCCACTACCTTGCTGGCGCAAGTGGATTCGTCGGTTGGCGGCAAGACTGCGATCAACCATCCCCTGGGAAAAAACATGATCGGCGCGTTTTACCAGCCGCTCAAGGTGGTTTGCGATCTGGATACGCTCAAGTCCCTGCCGGTTCGGGAAATCAGCGCTGGTCTTGCGGAAATCATCAAATATGGGCCAATTGCCGACATGGCATTTTTCGACTGGATCGAAGCGAATATTGACTTGTTGCTTGCGCGCGATGCTGCGGCGTTGGCTTATGCCGTGCGGCGCAGCTGCGAAATCAAGGCCTGGGTTGTCGCTCAAGACGAACGGGACCTTGGATTGCGCGCAGTTCTGAATTTTGGCCACACTTTTGGTCATGCCATCGAAGCCGGGCTTGGGTTTGGCCAATGGTTGCATGGGGAAGCCGTGGGATGCGGCATGGTGATGGCCGCCAAGCTGTCGTTGAAACTCGGGATGATTGACGAAGTTTTGGTCCAGCGTCTGGTCGCCTTGATTCGCAAGGCAGGCCTTCCCGTGCGTGGCCCGGAACTTCCGAGGGATCCGTCAGGAGTATCCACCGACAATGCCGGACGTTACCTGGAACTGATGCAGCATGACAAAAAGGCCGAGGCCGGCGCCATCCAGTTTATCGTGATAAACGGTCCCGGCAATGCCGCTGTGCGCGCCGCCCCGGAAGCCCTGGTTCGTGACGTGATTGACGCATGTTGCCAGTAAATTTCCCGAGCGCCTGCGTTTTGGTTGCGGTCTGTCTGTCCACGCAATCCACGCCAACATTGGCCGCTCTCGGTGAGATCACAACAGCACCGGTCGCCACAAAATCAATCGCTTCCAGCGCGGCGTCAAGTTTTCCTGCTGCAAGGACAACGCTGGTCGTCTCCATTCGGACGCATGAAATTCTGCTGGACAGTGGCACCACCGTGAAGGAGTTCGCGACGCCGCAAGGGCGGGTTTTCGCCGTGTCGTGGCGCGGGCCCGTGTTGCCTGATTTCCCCACTGTGCTGGGAAACCACTTCCCAGCCTTCCAGCAAAGCGCAGAACGCGCCCGCGACAACGGGGTTCGCAAATCCACACTCGCACTGAACCGCGATGGACTCGTGATGCGTTCCACTGGGCGCATGCGCGCCTTCGAAGGTTTTGCCTACTTGCCGGCCCTGGTGCCCGATGGCGTTGTGATTGATGACCTCGTGCAGTAGTTCGATGGCCTGTGGCGGCTGGTTTCTGGCGATTGCCCTGGTGTTGAGCGCCTGTGGCGGAGGTGGGTCCAATCAGGCGCCGGCCGTTGCGGCCACTCCGCTGGGGCTCAACGAGCACCCGGTCTACGTTGATAGTGGCCCAGCCGGAACCGGATACAACGCCAATCGCCTCTACACCGACGTTACGATTTGCCCACCAGGCAATGCGGCCAGTTGCCAGACCATCCAGCATGTTCTGGTCGACACGGGCTCAACCGGTCTACGTATTTTGGCGTCGGCCCTGAACCGCAACTCAGGATTGCGCGGAACCAACGCGCCGGGCGGACTTCCCTTGCTGGGCTGCGTGCAATTTGTGGACAACACCTTCGCCTGGGGCCCGTTTGTACTGGCCGACGTGGCGCTGGGTGCCAAACGCGCGGCCAACCTGCCCGTTCAAGTGATCGCCGACCCCGCCTTTGCCCATCTGGCGGCCGCCTGCTCCAGCGGCAGCAACATCACCTCTGCCTCGGTTCTGGGCGCCAATGGTGTTCTGGGCGTTGGCCTGTTCAAGGAGGATTGTGGCGCCGCCTGCGAGGTCAATGCCTTGAATGGCTACTATTTCACCTGCACAGACGCCAGCTGTGCCGCTGTGCGCGGCACCAGCTTGCCGCGCAGCCAGCAGGCACAGAATCCTGTTATTTTCTTTGCGTCAGACAACAACGGATTGGTTGTCGACCTGCCTTCGGCAGGCACGGTTCCGACGCCAGGCCTGAGCGGGAAAATGGTCTTTGGCATCGGCACGCAGGCCAACAACCAACCCACGGGCGCACGGGTTTTGACGACGAACCCCTCGGGTGTCGTGAACACCACTTTTCAAGGTCGCGCGATGCCGCGAAGCTTCATCGATTCCGGCTCCAATGGCCTTTATTTTGACTCGCCTACGCTGCCGGTTTGCGCCGGCGCCAGCGGTTTCTATTGCCCGCCTGGTTTGACGCCGCTGGCAGCAACGATGACCGGAGCCAACGGCGTGACCGTTCCCGTGAACTTCAACATCGACAACGCATTGGCGTCGTTCAATGGCGCCAATCCGGTGTTGCCCAATCTATCGGGCACTTTTGGCGACGCACGCAGCTTCGACTGGGGCTTGCCGTTTTTTTATGGGCGCCGGGTGTTCTTCGGCATTGAGGGCATGGCATCAGTCGCAGGGCCGGGGCCGTTTTATGCGTTCTAGCCGTTGCACCCGGGCCTGGGGACGGTGGCCCGAGCATTTTTGACTGGTCTCCCCGACAGGAATCGAACCTGTATCTAGCACTTAGGAGGCACTCGTTCTATCCATTGAACTACAGGGAGGGAGCCACTTTTGAATCGGCGCGATAGGGCGTTGCACCTCCTTGCCGTGCCATGTGCACTGTCTGCGTCGGTGCGCCTACTCTCGCACCAATTCAAAAGTGGAATTTCCGGTGCGAAACGGTGATTTTAGGACACCGCCGCCAAACTACTTTGACAACAGCCGCATCGCATCTTCCAGCCCCTTGATCGTCAACGGGTACATGCGCTGGTTCATGATCTGCTGGACCACGCTGATGCTCTGGCGGTATTGCCACACGCCTTGCGGCTCGGGGTTGATCCAGGCGAACTTCGGGAAAGCGTTGGTCAGGCGCTGAAGCCATTCCACACCCGGTTCTTCATTGTTGTATTCCACGCTGCCGCCGGGCTGCAGGATTTCATAGGGGCTCATCGTCGCATCGCCGACGAAAATGAGTTTGTAGTCTTTGTTGAACTTGCGGATGATGTCCCAAGTGGCGAATTTTTCGCTGAAGCGCCGGCGGTTGTTCTTCCACATGAAGTCGTACACACAGTTGTGGAAATAGTAAAACTCCATGTGTTTGAATTCGGTCTTGGTGGCCGAAAACATTTCTTCCACGCGGCCGATGTGTTCGTCCATGGTGCCGCCCACGTCCATCAGGAGCAACACCTTCACGTTGTTGTGGCGCTCGGGCACCATCTTGATGTCGAGCCAGCCGGCGTTGGCCGCTGTGCTGCGGATGGTGTCGTCCAGGTCCAGCTCTTCCACGTTGCCCTCACGGGCGAACTTGCGCAGGCGGCGCAGCGCGATCTTGATGTTGCGCGTGCCCAGCTCCTGGGTATCGTCGTAATCCTTGTAGGCGCGCTGGTCCCATACCTTCACTGCGCTCTTGTTGCGGCTCTTGTCCTGCCCGATGCGGATGCCCTGCGGGTTCTGTCCGTAAGCGCCAAACGGCGAGGTGCCGCCGGTGCCAATCATCTTGCTGCCGCCCTCGTGGCGTTCTTTCTGCTCTTCGAAACGTTTTTTGAGCGTCTCCATCAGCTCGTCCCAGCCCATCTTTTCGATCTTGGCTTTTTCTTCAGGGCTCAGTTCCAGCTCCAGATTCTTGCGCAGCCACTCCAGCGGAATCTCCTTGGTGAAATCGGCCACCATTTCCACGCCCTTGAAGTAAGACGCGAAGGCGCGGTCAAACTTGTCATAGTGTTTTTCGTCTTTGATCAGACTGGCGCGGCTCAGGTAGTAAAAATCGTCGATTTTGTAGCCGCCTTCACCCATGTCGTCGGGGTCGGGCAAGGCGTTGGGGCCGACCACGCCCTTTTGCAAGGCCTCAAGGAGCGTCAGGTATTCTTTGACGGAGACCGGCAATTTGGCGGAGCGCAGGGTGTAAAAGAAGTCAATCAGCATATGTATCCTTGAGTCGTGCGCAGGTTGATGTAACCCCCGTATCAGGCCACCCAGTCTTCGAGTTTCAAACCCTCAACGCGGGAAAACTCGCGCGTATTGTGGGTCACCAGGGTCATTTTGTGGGTGATGGCCTGCGCAGCAATCCACAGGTCGTTCATTCCGATGGGAGTGCCTTTGGCTTGCAAGGACTGACGGATATGGCCGTACTTTTTTGCGGTTGCAGTGTCAGTGCTCAAGGTCGGGAAACTGACCAAATAACTATCCACAACACGCCGGGAGGCCGTTGGGTTTGAGCTGTTTTCCCATCCGAGCGCCAATTCACCCACGACGATATCTGACAAAAATACGCGGTTCAGCGGTAGCGCCCCCAGCCGTTGCCGCACCTCGGGATAACGACCCTTCATGGCATAAATCCAAATATTGGTATCCAGCAAATAGGCGCTCACGCAATGCCTTCCATGTCGGGCGCAGGCCCTGGCAGTTGATCTTCGATGTCATCCGGAAAATCATCCAGATAGGGCAAATGCCCAATCACGTCGCCTGCCAACAGTTTGACCTCGCGCAGCACAATTTCATCGCCGCGCCTGGTGATCGTGACTCGTTTTGAGCGCACTTGAAACTGTTTGGGCAAACGCACAGCCTGGCTGTTGCCTGACATGAAAACAGCTGCGGTGACGGAATTCATGGCGATCTCCAAATCAAATAGGATATACGAATTGTATATTGCTGAGTGAGGCTTTTCAACCTCGCGGCTTGTCCAACGAATGCGTCAGCTGCGCCCGCACTTCCGGCCATTCGCCGCTGCGCAGGCTGTACATCACGGTGTCGCGAATCGTGCCGTCGCGGCGCAGGGCGTGGCCGCGGATCACGCCGTCTTTGCGCGCGCCCAGGCGTTCAATGGCCTTCTGGGAGGCGAAATTGAAATTGTCGGTGCGCCAGCCCACAACCTTGCAGCCCAGTGTGTCGAAGGCATGGGTCATCATCAGCAGCTTGCAGGCAGTATTGACGTGACTGCGCTGGCAGCGCCCGGCATACCAGGTGTAACCAATCTCCAGGCGCTTCACGGCCGGCAGGATGTCGTGGTAGCTGCTGCTGCCCAGCACCGTGCCGCTGGCACCATCGAGCACGGCAAAGGCGAATCGATTGCCGGCTTCGCGCATGGCCAGCGCGTCTTCAATGTATTGGCGCGTCTGTCCGGGCTCGGGCACCGACGTAACCCGGATGTTCCACAACTCGCCGTCGGCGGCGGCTGCACGCAGGCCGTCTTCATGGGCCAGTGCGAGCGGCACCAGCTGCACGCCGCGCCCCTGCAGGGTGATGGGCTCGACAAAAGCCATGGGCGACCCCGATATCAGCGGTTGTGCCGCTGCATGAACACCAGTTTTTCAAACAGCGTCACGTCCTGCTCGTTTTTCAACAGCGCGCCCACCAGCGGCGGCACCGATACCTTGTCGTCCTTGCTTTGCAAGGCTTCGAGCGGGATGTCTTCGGCGACCAGCAGTTTGAGCCAGTCCAGCAACTCGCTGGTGGAGGGTTTCTTCTTCAGGCCAGGCAAATTGCGCACGTCGTAGAAGGTCTTCATCGACGCTGTAAGAAGCTCTTTCTTCAAACCCGGGAAATGCACGTCGATGATCAGTTTCATGGTCTCGGCGTCCGGAAACTTGATGTAGTGGAAGAAACAGCGGCGCAAAAAGGCGTCGGGCAGCTCCTTTTCGTTGTTGGAGGTGATGAACACCACTGGGCGGTGTTTGGCCCGCACCAGCTCGCGTGTTTCGTAGCAATAAAACTCCATGCGGTCGATTTCGCGCAGCAGGTCGTTGGGGAATTCGATGTCGGCCTTGTCGATTTCGTCAATCAGCAGGGCCACTGGCGCATCGGCCGTGAAAGCCTGCCACAAGACGCCCTTGACGATGTAGTTGTGGATGTCCTTGACCTTCTCGTCACCGAGCTGCGAGTCACGCAGGCGGCTGACGGCGTCGTATTCATACAGGCCCTGCTGCGCCTTGGTAGTGGACTTGATGTGCCATTGCAGCAGCGGTAGTTTCAGCGCCTCGGCGACCTCCTCGGCCAGCATGGTTTTGCCGGTTCCGGGCTCGCCCTTGACCAGCAAGGGGCGTTTGAGGGTAATGGCCGCATTGACCGACAACATCAGGTCTTGCGTGGCGACGTAGTTTTTGGTGCCTTGAAATTTCATGGTTGTGGACTGGAATCGGTAGTGTGGATTCAAATAAAGCGGGCAGTTGAAAGCTGATCCTGCGAAAACGAAACGGCGAAACCCCTGATCCCGCCCGATATAATCGCGGGCGTTGGGTAAAACCCAATCCGCCTGATCGATCCCCTGAATTGTCCGCGCAAAATGAAGAAACTGCTGTCGCCCCTGTTTGCCCTGTTGGTCGCCATTGTGACGCCGCTGCTGGCCCCCTCCATCGCCTTCGCCCAAGAGGTGAAAGGCGACGCCAAGGTGGGCGAGCGCAAAATCGCCATGTGTATTGGTTGCCACGGCATTGCCGGTTACCAGGCCAGCTTCCCCGAGGTGTACAAGGTGCCCAAGATTTCCGGACAGGGCGCGAAATACATCGTTTCGGCCTTGAACGCCTATAAACAGGGTGAACGCAAACACCCCACCATGCGCGGCATTGCCGACAGCCTCTCCGACCAGGACATGGCCGATGTAGCCGCCTACTATGCTGCGCACGGCGTTGACACGAACGCTGCGGCCCCCGGCAAAGCCCCCGATGCCACCGGCAAGGCGGCGGAGCTGGTGAAGAAAGGCGCTTGCGTGTCTTGCCACGGCGAGAGTTTCAGCAAACCGATCGACCCGAGTTACCCCAAAATTGCCGGACAACACGCCGACTACCTGTTTGTCGCCTTGAAATCCTACAAAGTCGAAGGCAACCCGCAGGTCGGTCGCTCCAATGGTGTGATGGCAGGCATCGCCAAGCAGTTCACCAACGCCGAGATGAAGGAAATGGCCACCTACATCAGCAAATTGCCGGGTGAGCTCAAGGTGGTGCACCAGAGCAGCTTCCGCTGATCGGCGAATTTAAATATAAAAAGGCCGCTTGTAGCGGCCTTTTTTATGCGTTAAAGTCACAGAAAACCGTGGTTTATTGCTATTATTAATATAGTAAAAATGTATAAAAATACGTCAAAAATAATATTAAAAACTTAATTTAACAAAAATCTTTGCTGTTTTAATCGAAAATTAACATGGGTGTTAACAATCACTCATCCCGCACGCTGTTGCGCAGCACGCCCACGGCGTCAATTTCGATCTCCACCACGTCGCCGTGTTTCATGAACAGCTGCGGCGTGCGTTTGTTGCCCACACCGCCGGGTGTGCCGGTGACGATCACGTCGCCGGGCAACAGCGGGATAAATGCCGAGATATAGGCAATCTGGCGCGGGATGCTGTGGATCATCATGTCGGTTGTGGCGCGCTGCAATTCAACGCCATTGAGCCGGGTGCTGAGCGTCAGTTTCTGGTTGGGCTGGATCTCGTCGCTGGTCACCAGCCAGGGGCCAAAGCCGCCGGTCTTGAAATAATTTTTGCCGGCGGTCCACTGGGTTGTGTGGTTTTGCCAGTCGCGGATGCTGCCGTCGTTGTAGCAGCTGTACCCGGCGATGTGTTTCCAGGCGTCGGCTTCGGCGATGCGGCGGCCGCCTTCGCCGATGACGATGGCGATTTCGCCTTCATAGTCCAGGCGCTCGGACTCAGGTGGGCGCAGGATCGCCTGGCCATGCGCCACCTGTGAGGCGGGCATGCGCACGAAGATGGCGGGTTTTTCAGTCAAGGCGCGGCCCGATTCGACCACGTGGTCGTGGTAGTTGAGGCCCACGCACAGAATCTTGTCGGGGTTGGGAATGACCGGCAGCAACTCGAGTTCCGAGAATTTCAGCGTGGGCGCGTTGGTTTTCAGCGCTTCGGCGGCGGCGCCAGTGAGTTGGTTGGCAATCAGGCTGCGCAGGTCGGGCGCGCGGTTGCCGAGGATGGGTATGAGGTCAAGCACGTTGTCGCCCGAGACAATGC
>JANNEZ010000517.1:0-3917 GCA_031379255.1 Rhodoferax sp.
CGACCTTGTAGCCGAGCTGGTTGGCCTCCAAAGCGCTCTGGCTGGACGCCTCGGCCGCCTCGAGCGCCTTGACCTGGCCCTGGCCTGACAACACGCCAAAATAGGTCGAACGCACCGCCTGGGCCACCGAACGGCGGGCGCCTTCGAGGTCGATGCGCGCCTTTTCTTCCAGCGCCAGCGTCTCCTTGATGCGGTTTTGCGTGGCGTGGCCGGTGTAGAGCGGCATGTTCAGCTGGATGCCGACACTGGTGGAGTTGACCAGGGAGCCGATGTTGGTGGAGGTGTTGCCGCCGTCGTTGCGCACAATGGCGTAATTGCCAACGATATCCACAGTGGGTTTTTCACCGGCGCGTGCTTTGGCGGTCTCCAGCACCGTCACGTCCAACGCGGTGCGCAACTGGCGCAGGCTCGGGTGGTTGATTTCAGACTGTTGCACCCAAGTGTTGACGTCGGCGGGCGTCACGGCGGGCAGCGTCAGGGGCAATGCCACCGGTTTGGGCTCGGCGTTGAGCTTGCCAACCGCCTGGTCCAGCGCCAGGCGTTTGACGAGCAGGTCGTTTTCGGCGGCCACTTGCTGCGCAATGACCAGGTCAAACCGGGCCTGCGCCTCGCGCGTGTCGGTGATGGTGGAGGTGCCAACCTCGAAATTGCGTTTGGCGGCGGCAAGTTGTTCGGCGACGGCCGATTTTTGCGCCAGCACGAAGGTCAGGCTGTCTTTGGAGGCCAGCACGTCAAAATAAGCCTGGCTGATGCGCACCATCAGGTCCTGATCGGCTGCCAGCAATTGCGCTTCAGATTGCTCCAGCAATTTCTGACCCTGATCAAAAGCGATCTGATTGGCCGGGCGGTAGAGCGGGTAACTGCCGTTGACGCCGACCTGCTGGGTGCCGAACCCGCGGTCTGAACCGGGGCCGATGGATGGCGACACCCACAGGTAGGACTGTGACGCGGCTGCCGCCAACCCGGCGGTGGGCAACAGGCCGGCGCGGGCTTGCTCGCTGCGGGCGAGGTTGGCGTCGGCCTGGGCTTTGGCGGAGAGGAAGGCGGCATCGGACATGCGTGCCAGCTCGTACAGATCAACCAGGCTTTGGGCGTGGACCGGCAAAGCCAGCAATGCGCCGGCAGCGGCCATCGCCGCGACAAATCTGGCAGCAAGCTTAGGCGTGCTTCGGACCGGCTGAGGGTGTGTTTTCATAGGGGTCATGGGCTTGCGGTGCGTTTCAACAGTCTAGCAGGTTGCTACAAAAAAGCGAGTGTGAAGCGCCTGTCGGGGGGGCATTCCAGCCGCAGTGTCAGTAACGCGCCACGCGCGCGTCAAGTTCGACCGACCAAGCCTCGATACCACCAGCAATGTTGGCAATCCGCGCAAAGCCCTGGTTTTCAAGGAATTGGGCGACGCGCTGGCTGCGCGCGCCGTGGTGGCACAACACGGCGACGGGCCGGGAGGCGCTCAGTTCAGTCAGGCGCGTGGGCACACTGTTCATGGGGATTGCGATAAATTCAAAGGCGGCGTCGGGCGCGATGCTTGCTGCGGCCAGCTCATGAGGCTCACGCACGTCCAGCAGCACCGGCTGGCCCTGCGGTTTGGCGGCATCGAACCAGGCGGCCAGCTGGGCAGGGCGGATTTGAGGGATCATGCGAAGGTGCCGCAGCCAGTGCCTTCAGAAGCTGAAACGGGACGGTTCGGGGAAATTCTTCAGGCGCGGCGCCACCGTGTCCCAGGGCTGTGTGGTGCTGAAGCCGGTGGCACTGGCGCGGGTGATGAAAGTGGCGCGCATCATCGGTTCCTCCCCAACGATGGCACCCAGGCGGCCACCGACCTTCAGGCTTTCAAGCAAGCCATGGGGAATCTCGGCCACGGAGCCGCTGAGCAGGATCACGTCAAACGGGCCTTCAACCGGCGCGCCTTTGGCGCCGTCGGCGAGGCGGACTTCGGCGTTGTGTATACCGTTCTTTTGCAGGTTGGCGCGCGCCGTCTCCACCAGGGCGGGCTCGATCTCCAGCGAGATCACGCGTTGCGCCCGGTGCGCCAGCAAGGCCGCCATGAACCCGCTGCCAGCGCCGATTTCCAGCACTTTTTCATGTTTTTGCACCGCCAGGTCCTGTAACAGGCGGGCTTCCACCCGCGGCGCCAGCATGCACTGGCCCAGCCGCGTGGCGTCGTCAAACGAGCCACACAGCGGGATTTCCATATCGACAAAAGCCAGGGCCTTGTGGGCAACGGGGACAAAGTCTTCCCGCTTGATTACCGCCAGCAAATGCAGCACATGCGCGTCCAGCACGTTCCACGGGCGGATTTGCTGCTCTATCATGTTGAAGCGGGCTTGTTCCAAATTCATTGTCAAAGGCTCCAGGCTCTTGGTTTCCCATGCCTTCACCGGCACAGGGTTGCTGCGGACAATTTTACGTTGCGGCTGCCGCTTTTGCGCCAAACAGCCGTTTGCACCAATTCGCCAAGTCATCCATGTAACAGTAGACGATGGGAACCACCACCAGCGTCAGCAGGGACGAAGTGATGACGCCGCCAATCACCGCCTGGCCCATCGGCGCGCGGGTTTCCGAGCCTTCGGTGAGCGCGAAAGCCAGCGGCACCATGCCGAAGATCATCGCCAGGGTGGTCATCAAAATCGGCCTCAGGCGCACCTTGGCGGCCAGCAGCAACGCCTCATTGCGGCCCAGGCCTGGCACTTCCACGCCTTCGTCATTGAGGTGCGGCGCGCGCGAGCGGATGGCAAAGTCAACCAGCAAAATGGCGTTTTTGGTGACCAGGCCCATCAGCATCACCACGCCGATCACCGAGAACATCGACAGCGTGGAATTGAACATCAAGAGCGCCAACACCACGCCGATCAGCGTGAGGGGCAGGGCGGTCATCAGCGCCAGGGGCTGCAGGAAACTCTTGAACTGGCTGGCCAGAATCATGTAAATGAACACAATGGCCAGAATCAAGGCCGAAATGGCATACCCAAACGCCTCCGCCATGTCTTTGGTGGAGCCGCTGAACTGGTAGCTGTAACCCGGCGGCAGTTGGATATTGTCCATGGCGGTCTTGATGTCGGCCGAGACTTCACCGGCCGAGCGCCCCGAGACGTTGGCGCTCAGGCTTACTTCCCGCGTCAGGTCGCGCCGGTTGATCTGGTTGGGGCCGGTCGTCTCCTTCACCTGCGCCACCTGGTTCAGCCGCACCACGCGGCTGCTGCCGTCGGCGTTGCTGCCCAGGGCGAAGGGCAGGCGCTCGAGGTCTTGCGGGCTGTTGCGCGCCTGGGGCGCGAGACGGACGTTGACGTCGTAAGTCTGGTCATCCGGCGCGCGCCAGTTGCCCACGGTTTGCCCAGCCACCAGGGTGCGCAGGCCCGAGCCGATTTGCGCCACCGACAGGCCGAGGTCCGAGGCCGCATCTCGCCGCACTTCGACATCCAGCGTGGGTTTGTTGGGTTTGACGCTGGAATCCAGGTCAACCAGGCCGGGAATCGGCTTGATTTTCTCCATCGCCAGCGTTGTCAGGCGCTCCAGTTCGGCCGTATTGGGGCCCAAAATCGAAAACAGGATCTGTTTTTGCCCACCCACCATGTCCAACAGGCCCACGTGGGTGACGGTGATGCCGGGCACCTGTTTGAGGCGCTCTCTCAGCAGCACAGCCATGTCGTTGGCGCTGAGCTTGCGGTCTTTGCGGTCGGTCATACGCACGTAAATATTGGCGTAGATCTTCCCTTGCGCGTTGCCGGTGTTAATGGTTGAGAGCGTGTAACGCACTTCCGGAAACCCGCGGATGATGCCTTCGACCTGCCGTGCCTTGGCCTCGGTGACTTCGAGCGAAGAGCCCACGGGCGTGAAAAAGTTGAGCGAGGTCTCGGAGAAATCGCCCTTGGGCACAAACTCGGTGCCCAGGAGCGGCACCATGAAAAGGCTGGTGGCAA
>JANNEZ010000518.1:0-11395 GCA_031379255.1 Rhodoferax sp.
CCAGTCATCCTGTTTGAACTCATGCAGCGGCCCCCTGCGCTGGATGCCGGCATTGTTGACCAGTATGTGCAGCGGGCCAAGCCGGGCTTCGATGTCGTCCACCATCGCCTGCACTTCAATCGGTTGGGTCACGTCACAGACGCGGGTATGGATGCTCAAACCTTCCGCGCGCAGCAGCTTGGCCGCCACATCGAGTTTGCCTTCACCACGGCCATTGAGCACCACCGCAGCACCGGCCTGCGCCAGGCCCCGCGCGATGGCCAAACCAATGCCGTCCGAAGAACCCGTAACCAGCGCGAGGCGTCCATCCAGCTTGAAACTGTCCAATACCATCGTTCAACCCCTGCGAATCTTTGCGACCTGCTTTTGACTAGGCCAATCGCAAGCCGGACTGCCCATCAAACAGATGGGTTTTGGCCACATCGATTTCGAGGTGAACCAGGTCATCCGGTTGTGCCGACGTGCGCCCGTGCATCACCAGAATCAGCTGGCTGTCGCCCACCTCCAACAACAGCTCGGTCTCGGCGCCCGTAGGCTCGACCACCACCACCTTGGCCGCGACGCCCTGGCCGGATTCAGAAATGGAGAGATCACCGGGCCGCACGCCATAACTCACGGCCTGGCCATCAACGGCAGACGCTACATCAGCCACCGGCCAATGTTCACCCTTCACATCCACATACGCGTCGCTGCCCGTTTTGCGCAGCGTCCCGCTGAGCACGTTCATCGACGGCGAGCCTATGAACTGCGCCACAAACAGGTTGCCGGGTTTGTCAAACAGCTCAAGCGGCGTGCCGATCTGTTCGACGATGCCGTCGTGCATCACCACAATGCGGTCGGCCAGCGTCATGGCTTCGATCTGGTCGTGGGTCACATACACGGTGGTGGTTTTGAGGCGCTGGTGCAGCGCCTTGATCTCGGCGCGCATGGAGACACGCAATTTGGCGTCGAGATTGGACAATGGCTCGTCGAACAAAAACACCTTGGGGTCACGCACGATGGCGCGGCCCATGGCCACGCGTTGGCGCTGGCCACCCGAGAGCTCGCGCGGGTAACGCTCCAGCAGGGTGTCCAGATTCAGGATGCGCGCAGCCTTATCGACACGTTGCTGCGTGAGACTCGCTTCGGCCTTGCGCAACTTCAGGCTGAAAGCCATGTTATCGCGCACCGTCATGTGCGGGTACAACGCGTAACTCTGGAACACCATGGCGATGTCGCGGTCCTTGGAGTCCAGATCGTTGACAACACGACCGTCGACCGCGATCTCGCCGCCGCTGATTTCCTCCAGCCCGGCGAGCATGCGCAGCAGCGTGGATTTGCCGCAACCCGATGGCCCGACCAGCACCACAAATTCGCCATCAGCAATGTCAAAACTGATGCCGTGGATGACTTTGACTTTGCCGAAGTTTTTTTCTATTTTTTGGAACGAAACGTTTGCCATTGGGGAAAGCTTTCAGGAAATTTCAACTTTTCACGGCGCCGGCTGTGAGGCCCGACACCATATAACGCTTGAACGCGTAGTAGATCGCCGCCGGTGGCAATGCGTAGACAAAACCGGTGGCCATCAACAGTTCCCACGGCGAGTCGTCGGCGGCAAGAAAGTTGCCCAACGCTACGGCCAGCGTCAAATCGGTTTCTTTGGAGAGCAGCAGAAACGCGTAAAGGTATTCGTTCCAGGCCAGCAGCAGGGAATAGGTTCCCACCGCCACCAGCGAGGGCAGCATCAAGGGCAAATACACCAGGCGGAACAGTTGCAAGGGTGTCGCCCCGTCCATGCGCGCGGCTTCATCGAGTTCAAACGGCAATTTGTCCGAGGCCTGCTTGAGCACCCAGATGCAATACGGCGACGCGATGGTCACCATCGACAAAATCAAAGACCAGTGGTTGTTGAGCAATCCATAGGTCGCCATGGTTTTGTACATGGGCACCGCCAGAAACGCAGCGGGAATGAAATAGGTGAAGAGCGCCATGTTCATCACTGTTCGGCCGCCACGCACCTTCAGGCGGCTGATGGAAAACGCCGCCATGGTCGAGACAATCAGGGTGATGGCTCCCACTGCGAATGCAATCCAAACCGAATTGCCCAGTTGCTCCCAGAAATGGTTCAGATAAAAATGCTTTTGGTTGAAGACATGGTCGAAGTTCTGCAGGGTTGGCTCTTTGGGCCACAAGCGGCCCGAGGTTGCCATTTCGCGTGGTGAAATGGCGAACAGGAACATGTGGTAGACCGGGATGATGGTCCACAAAAACACCGGAATGCCCACCAGCAGCAGCTTGGCTTCGGTCGTGACTTTCTTGAGTGTCAGGCCGCTCATTTGGACAACCTTTTCATCATGAAGTACACCAGGGGCAGAACCAACGGCAGGGCGACCACGATGGAAGCCATGGCCACGTCCAACTGGTCCAACCGGAGGTAGCGAATGCCAAGCGTCGCCAACACGTGTGTAAGGTCGGCCGGGCCGCCACCTGTCAACAAATAGACACTGTTGAAATCGCCCAGCGTCCAGATCATCGACAGGATGAGCGACGTGACATACAGCGTTTTCATGGATGGCCAGGTGATGAAACGGAATTTCTGCCAGGTGCTGGCGCCGTCCACCGCCGCCGCTTCGTACTGTTCGCCTGGAATCGCCATGCGACCGGCGACCAGAATCAGCGTCCAGAAGGGCAAGGACTTCCAGATGTGCATCAGCATCGAGAGCGACAAGGCCAGGGTCGGATCGTTCAGCCAGTTGGGGCCGTCCAGGCCGGTGAGTTTGAAAATCGTCTGGTTGATCACGCCCCACTCCGGGTTGAGCATGAAACGCACGGACAGGATGGTTGGGATCGAAGGCACAGCCCACGGCAGGATGAACAAAACCGACAGAATCTTGATCCACCAGCGGGTCTGGACAAAAAAGCCGGAGAGAAACAGCGCGATGGCCATCTTCAAATTGATGGCGACCACCAGGAAAACAACCGTGTTAATGGCGCTTCTGAAGAAAATCGGATCGGCAAAAAGCTTTTCGTAACTGGCTGGATCACGCGCCAGCCACAGGCCATAGGTCACCGGAAACAGCACCAGCACCAGAAACACCAGCAAATAGGGCAGCACAAAAATGCGGCCCCAGAATTCCCACTGGGACACCGAGCGGGAGACGGGCCGGGGTATCGGCCGGGGTGGTGGCATGGGAGCGGCAACAGCCTGGTTCATACGCAAACAATCAATTAAAACAATGGCGGCCACGGCTTCGCGCCGCAGCCGCCTTTTTCACTGAATCATCAGTTGGCAACGACCTTGATGCGGGCAATCATTTCATCGACGGCCCTGTCCACCGGAATTTTTTCCGACAGGACGCGGTTCGCCGCTTTGGCCCAGACGTTTTCGTTGTTCAGCACCGTGAACTTGTAGTTCTGCGTGAATTCAAACGGATTGGTGCCGTTCATGAACTGGTTGTACACGGCCAGGCGGTGCGGATCCGACTTCCAGAACTTGCTTTGCTGCGCGGCCTTGGTCACCGGGAACCAGCGGCCAAGCGAACCTTCGACGTAGGGCGTCAGGTTGGCCTCGTCGAGCATGAAGGCGACGAATTTCTTGGCGCCGTCCTTGTTCTTGGCGCCATTGAAGATCACGCCGGTCTTGACGGCTGCGCGGTAAACCATCTTGCTGCCGTCGGGTTTGTTGGGAAAACCTGCGGTGGCAATCTTCTGCTCGTAGTTGGCCTTGGCAGTGTCGCGCTGCGCCTGCGTCAGGGCCGCATTGTTCGACGCGTCAAGCTGGGTCGCGGCGATCGATATCGTCGCGTTATGCGTCAGTACGGTTGTCTTGTTGGCGAAGGCCACATTATTGTCGGGGTCTTTCCAATTGGTGCTGGAAGGTGGGCTGCAGCCCCGGCTGTAGACGTTGGTGTAGTCCGTCAGGGTGCTGATAAGGCCCTGGCGCACGGCCGGATCATCAACGTTCAGCTTGCCCGAAACGCTGAGCAGCTTGACGTTGTAGGCGTCCATGAAAGTCAGGAACGAGAAGAACGAATCGCTCGAATCGACGCCCAGGGGCTGTCCAATGCCGAAAGCCCGGTTGCCGCTCTTTTGGCGATAACCAGTCTGCACTTTGTCACACCAGAAATCCCAATAGCCCTTCCAGTCCTTGGGAATGTCAGACTCCTTGAAACCCGCATCCGTGAGCATGTCCTTCCAGTACTGGATGTGCATGGTCTGCTGCTTGATGGGAAAGGCGTAGTAGGCGCGTTTGCCGTTGACATTGTTCAGCAGAAAAGTGGTAGAAAGCGCCCTGGGCTCGAACTTGGCATTGAGCGGGTCGAGGATGGCGCTCACATCCTCAAGTTTGCCCTCGTAGGCCCATTTGGCCGTGACCTGGAAGTCATAGACGTCGCCATAGGCCACATCGGGCGGGTTGCCGGCGTCCAGCGCAGCCACCGATTTCGGGATCATCTCCTGCGGCGCGTAAAGCGACAGGTCGATCTTGATTTTCGGGTTCTTGGCTTCGAACTTCTTGATGGCGGCGAACAGCGCATCGTCTTCGGCCTTGTAAAAACCCTTGCCCCACCAGACGGTGAGTTTTTCCTGCGCTTGCGCCATGCCCGACGCCAACAGCGCCGTGCTGACACATGCCACAGTGGCAAGCAATTTGAATTTCATGGGTGAGTCTCCTTGTGGTTGGTAGGCGAGGTGGATTCTGTCAGATAAGGTGGCAATTCCGATTAGGGCTTACGAGGCATTCGCGCGCCACTCAGGCGGCTTTGAGCCGCAGCGCAGGTTCGCTGACTTGGGGCAGCCGCCTGCGCGAGGCCAGGATGTGTTCGATGTCGCGGTGGGCTCCGTCAATCAGAACCAGAATGGCCTTTTCAGCGCCTTGCGCGTTGCGGGCGATCACCGCGTCCAGAATCGCGCGGTGCTGCCCGAGCGAACTGGCTGGGCCATCTTTGCGCGCGGTCGACAGCTCAAAACTCGTTCTAAGCAACGCGCTCAGGGCTTTGCCCATCTGAATAAGCATGCGGTTGTGCGAGGCCTGGAGCAGGCCCTGGTGGAACTTCAAATCGCTGGAAACGTAGTCGCCGCCATTGACCACCGCGTGTGTCATGCCGGCAAAGGCCGCTTCGAGCAGTTCGATGTCCTGCGCAGTGGCCCGGGCTGCCGCGAACTTCACGGCGGCGGGCTCGACCACACGGCGCAGGTCCTGCAGATCGCGCACGAATTCGGGCGTGAGGCCCGCCTGCACCTGCCAGCGCGTCACGTCGGCGTCAAACCAGTTCCATTGATCCGACGGCAACACACGTGTGCCTACTTTGGGACCGGTGTGGATCAAACCCTTGGCCACCAGGGATTTGACGGACTCGCGCACCACCGTGCGGCTCACGCCCAGCTCTTCGCACAACAAGGGCTCGGGCGGGATCGAACCGCCCACCGCGTAGCGCCCGGCAACGATGGCTGCGCCCAGGAAATCAACGGTATTGCCGTGGACGTTCTTGATCATGGGTTCAAGCCGAAAAACAATCTCAGGCAATTGGCGTCAGCAACGCCTGGCCACTGAAATGCGCCTTCAGGTTGCCAAAAGCCAGGTCGGCCATGGCTTTGCGCGTCTGCCAGGTGGCACTGGCCGCGTGCGGCGACAACACTACGTTGTCGCGGTCGATCAGTGCCTGCGGCACCTTGGGCTCGTTCTCGAACACATCCAGCGCGGCACCAGCAATCACGCCGCCCTCCAGCGCCTGGATGAGCGCGGCTTCGTCCACCACGGAACCGCGCGCCACGTTGATCAGGTAACCCTTTTTGCCCAGCGCAGCGAGCACTTCGGTGTTGATCAGGCCTTTGGTGGCAGTGCCGCCGGGCGTGATCACCATCAGAAAGTCAACTTCGGCGGCCAGCGCCGCCGGATTCGGGAAATATTTGTAGGCCACGTCCTCGCGCCGCGTGCGTGTGGTGTAGGCGATGGACATGCCAAAACCCTCAGCCCGGCGCGCGATGGCCATGCCAATGCGGCCCAGGCCCACAATGCCCAGACGCGCGCCACTCATTTTCCGGGTCAAGGGCGCAGGGGCCTGAAGCCACTTGCCGGCGCGCAAATAGGCGTCGTTTTGGGGCAGACGGCGCGCGACAGCCAGCATCAGCGCCAGCCCCATGTCAGCCACGTCGTCCGTCAACACGTCCGGGGTGTTGGTCAGGGGCAGGCCCCGCGCCTTGAGGGCCGGCACGTCGTAGCCGTCGTACCCCACGCCAAATACCGAAACTACTTCAAGCGCGGGCAACTTGCCAATCAGGCCGGCATTGACTTTGGACTCGCCGCCACCCGAAATGGCGCGTATTTTGGGCGCGATGGCGGCGAAAACTGAAGGGTCGGATTCGTGCGTACGGTCATGCACGGTGAATTCGGCCTGCAGCTTCTCCATCAAATAGGGCCACAATTTGGCGACGACGAGCACATCGGGTTTGGACACGTTTGATCTCAATTGACAATCGATTAAATTCGTTATCATATTACCATACGACCTTAGAAAAACTGGGCAAAAACCATGGCTGATACTCCCAAGAAACCCGCACATGAACTTCGCAGCCAGCAATGGTTTGGCCGGCAGGACCGCGATGGTTTTGCCTACCGCAGCTGGGTCAAGGGCAAGGGCGTGCCGCATGACCAGTTTGACGGCCGGCCCGTCATTGGCATCTGCAATACCTTCAGCGAGCTGACACCTTGCAATTCGCACTTCCGCACCCTCGCGGAACAGGTGAAGATTGGCGTGTACGAGGCCGGCGGCTTCCCGCTGGAGTTTCCGGTGATGTCGCTGGGAGAAACATTGCTGCGCCCCACCGCCATGTTGTACCGCAACCTGGCCTCGATGGACGTTGAAGAAAGCATTCGCGGCAACCCGGTCGACGGTGTGGTGCTGCTGATGGGCTGCGACAAAACCACTCCTTCCTTGTTGATGGGCGCCTCCAGCGTCGACTTGCCGACGATTGGCGTCAGCGGCGGCCCGATGCTCAATGGCAAGTGGCGCGGCCAGGAGCTCGGCAGCGGCACCGGCGTCTGGAGCATGAGTGAACAGGTGCGCGCGGGCACCCTGAAGCTGGCAGATTTTTTTGAGGCCGAAAGCTGCATGCACCGCAGCCACGGGCACTGCATGACGATGGGCACGGCCTCCACCATGGCCAGCATGGTTGAGGCGCTGGGCATTGGTTTGCCCGGCAATGCAGCCTACCCCGCTGTCGATGGCCGGCGCAATGTGCTGGCACGCAATGCCGGGCGACGCATCGTGGAGATGGTGCACAGCGACCAGAAAATATCCAAAGTTCTGACGATTGAGGCGTTTGAAAACGCCATCAAGACCCTGGCCGCGATTGGCGGTTCAACCAACGCAGTGATCCATCTGATTGCCATTGCCGGTCGGCTTGGCATCAAACTCACGATTGACGACTTTGACCGGCTCGCCAGCGAATTGCCCTGCCTGGTGAACCTGCAGCCCTCGGGCGAACACCTGATGGAAGACTTCTGTTACGCCGGCGGCCTGCCCGTGGTGATGAAGGAAATCGAGCACCTGCTTCACAAAAACATCGTGACGGCAAGCGGCAAAACAGTGGCTGAAAACATCGCCGACGCGCAGAACTACGACCCACGCGTCATCAAGAAATTTGATGCGCCTTTCAAAGACAAGGCCGGCATTGCCGTCTTGCGTGGCAACCTGGCACCCCGCGGCGCGGTGATCAAACCCAGCGCCGCCACGCCGTCGTTGATGGTGCACAAAGGCCGTGCCGTGGTCTTCGAAAACATCGAAGATTTCCACACCCGCATCGATGACGAAAACCTCGACGTCGATGAAAACTGCGTGCTGGTGTTGAAAAACTGCGGCCCCAAAGGTTACCCCGGCATGGCCGAGGTGGGCAACATGCCACTGCCGCCCAAAGTATTGCGCAAGGGCATCACCGACATGGTGCGCATCAGCGACGCGCGCATGAGCGGCACGGCTTATGGCACGGTCGTTTTGCATACCGCGCCAGAAGCTTCGGCCGGTGGCCCGCTGGCCATCGTGCAAAACGGCGACATCGTTGAGCTCGATGTACCCCAGCGCAAACTGCACCTGCATATCAGCGATGCCGAACTGGCGGCCCGTCTGGCCCAATGGCAGCAACCCGCGCCGCCCATGGCCTCGGGCTACTGGAAACTGTATGTTGACCACGTGTTGCAAGCCGACCAGGGCGCCGACCTCGACTTCCTGGTGGGCATGCGCGGCTCGGCCGTTCCACGCGACAACCATTGAAGACACTGGACGTCGTCGGCCTGGGCGAAGCCATGGTCGAGTTCAACCAGACGATACCCGGGCAGCCGCATTACCTGCAAGGATTTGGCGGCGACACCAGCAATGCCACCATCGCCGCCGCGCGTGCGGGCGCGCGCACGGCCTACCTCACGCGCTTGGGCGCTGACACCTTTGGCGACGCCTTGATGGCCTTGTGGCAACAAGAACACGTCAATACTGCGGCGGTCGAACGCGACGCGTTGGCGCCCACCGGCATTTATTTCGTGACCCACGGCGCGGCAGGGCACGAATTCAGTTACTGGCGCGCGGATTCGGCAGCGAGCCGGATGACGCCCGCCTGGCTGGTGGGCGGCGCTGCCCAGGCCATCGCGGCAGCCAAAGTTTTGCATGTCTCAGGCATCTCGATGGCCATCTCGCCCTCGGCCTGCGACACCGTGCTGGCGGCCATGCGATTGGCCCGCGCAGCCGGCACGCTGGTCTCATTCGATTCCAATTTGCGCCTGAAACTCTGGCCGCTCGAACGCGCGCGCGCGGGCATTGAAAAAGCCCTGGCCTTGTGCGACATCTTCCTGCCCAGCCTGGAGGACATGGTCACGCTGACGGGCCTTGCAAGCCCCGCGAAAATCGTCGACTGGAGCCACGCCCTTGGCGCAAAAACGGTGGTGCTCAAGCTGGGCGGGAAGGGCGCCATCGTGAGCAACGACGAGCGCAGCGGACTGGTGACGGGGCGCAAGGTGCCGCTGGTGGACGCCACGGGCGCCGGCGATTGTTTCTGTGGCAACTTGCTGGCGCGCGTTGCGCTGGGCGACGATGTGTTCAAGGCCGCCATTTACGCCAATGCGGCGGCGGCCCTGTCCGTGCAGGGTTACGGCGCGGTCGATCCACTTCCTGTGCCCAGACAAGTCAATGCATTGCTCGCCCTGAGGCCGCAACTGGAATGATCGCCATCGACTGGGGCACCACCAGCCTGCGCGCAGCCCGTCTGGACCACTCTGGCAAGGCGCTCGAAGAGCGCTCTTCGGCAGACGGGGTATTGAAGGTTCGTCCCGGCCAATTTGCTGCTGTTTTAGAGGCGTTTTGTGGAGACTGGAAGAGGCCTGAGGACTCAATTGCCTTGATATCCGGGATGGCCGGCAGCAAACAGGGATGGGTCGAAGCGCCATACTGCCCTTGCCCAGCGGGGTTCCAGGAAGTCGCGCGCCAATTGATGTGGATAACGCCCACTGGGGGGACGGGGCCTGACCAGGGCGGCATCGCCATCGTGCCCGGTCTCAGCTGTGAACACCCGCACGCGCCTGACGTGCTGCG
Source organism: Rhodoferax sp. (assembly GCA_031379255.1). GTDB lineage: Bacteria > Pseudomonadota > Gammaproteobacteria > Burkholderiales > Burkholderiaceae_C > JANYCG01. Next base: position 9,555 of record JANNEZ010000518.1, read on the forward strand.
CGGCGAGGAAGTCCAGATTTTTGGCGCCTTGCAACTGCTGGGGGCGCAAGACGGCGTGTTCGTGCTGCCTGGCACCCACAGCAAGTGGGCCAGGGTTCAAGCCGGCCGTGTGCTGTCGTTCCAGACCTTCATGACCGGCGAGTTGTATGCGCTTCTGAGCCAGCACTCAATTCTGTCCAAAACCATTGACACCCTGGCTCCGCTGGACGAACCGGCGTTTTTGCAGGGTGTCGACCAAGCCGTGGCCGGCAGCGGCTTGTTGCACAACGCGTTCAGCGCACGCACGCTGGCGCTGTTTGCGCGTCGCAGCCCTGCCGAATTGGCCAGCCTTCTGTCGGGCCTGCTGATTGGCGAGGAGCTCAAGGCCAACGCCTTGCCACCGGGCGCCACGGTGACTTTGATCGGCTCCCCGGTTTTGACCGCACGTTACGCGATGGCATTGAAACACCTGGGCGTGAAGAGCCGCAGTTTGGGCTCAGAATGCACCTGGGCCGGCTTGCATGCGCTGGCCCGGACCCTCCCCCACTGAACCCCAGGCCATGGATTCCACCGAAAAATTCATTGCGGCTTTTGCCCGGCTGCCGCTGGTCGCCATCTTGCGTGGCTTGCGGCCCGAAGAGGCCCTGCCGGTCGGGCAAGCGCTGGTGGACGCAGGCTTTCGCCTGCTGGAAGTGCCGCTGAACTCGCCCGATCCAATTCAGAGCATCGCCTTGATGGCCAGCCATTTTCCGGATGCGGTCGTTGGCGCAGGCACCGTGCTTACCACCCAACAGGTGCGCGAGGTGCATGCGGCTGGTGGCCAGATGGTCGTCTCGCCCAATTTCAACGAGGCCGTGGTGCGCGAAACCCGGCGTCTGGGCCTGGTCAGCCTGCCCGGCATCCTCACGCCCACCGAGGCTTTTGCAGCGCTGGCCGCCGGCGCCCACGCGCTCAAACTTTTTCCGGCCGAGCTGGCCTCTCCTGCTGTGGTGAAGGCCCTGCTGGCGGTGTTGCCCGAAGGTACCCGCATCCTGCCGGTGGGCGGCATTGGCGCCGGCAACCGGGGCCCCTGGCACGCGGCGGGCGCGGCCGGTTTCGGCATTGGCTCAAGCCTCTTCACACCAGGCAAGTCGCCACAAGATGTGGCCCGTGACGCCTCCCTTTTTATGACAATCCAGGATACCGCATGAACAAACTCTCCACCTTCCCCATCACGAAAAAATGGCCAGCGCAGCACCCCGGCCGCATCCAGCTGTATTCGCTGCCCACGCCCAACGGCGTAAAGGTGTCGATCATGCTGGAAGAAACCGGCCTGCCCTACGAGCCGCATCTGGTGAGCTTCGAGAAAAACGACCAGATGTCACCCGAATTCATTTCCTTGAGCGCCAACAACAAGATCCCCGCCATCCTGGACCCGAACGGCCCGGGCGGCAGACCGCTGGCGCTGTTTGAATCTGGCGCCATCCTGATTTACCTCGCCGCCAAATCCGGCAAGCTCATGCCCAAAGACGAAGCCGGCAAATACGAATGCCTGCAATGGGTGATGTTCCAGATGGGCGGCATCGGCCCGATGTTTGGCCAGCTCGGGTTTTTCCACAAGTTCGCCGGCAAGGACTTCGACGACAAACGCCCGCGCGACCGTTACGTGGCCGAAAGCAAACGCCTGCTCGGCGTGTTGAACCAGCGCCTGGCCACGCGCCGGTGGATCATGGGCAACAACTACTCGATTGCCGACATTGCCTCGTTCCCCTGGATCCGCAACCTCGTCGGCTTCTATGGCGCCGGAGATCTGGTTGAGTTCGACCAATACCCGCATGTCAAACGCGCGCTGGATGCTTTTGTGGCACGGCCAGCCGTGGCGC
>JANNEZ010000523.1:0-6193 GCA_031379255.1 Rhodoferax sp.
GACGACAATTGCCCGCACGCCTGTGAGAATCTCTGCACCAAGTGATTCGCACCCTGAACCAGGACGGCGAAAGCTCAGCAAGCGTCTGCAGCCGCTAGTATGTTGGGTTCGCAAACCTCTTTAGATATGTAGGGAGCACACATGGCAACGACACCGGCGACACAAACCACACTACCGACAGCGGCTGAACTCTGGGCTGTCATCAAGAAAGAGATCACAGGCATTCAGTTGCTTTGGGAAACAGTGAATGGCTTGTACTTTCGGCCCCAGGGCAAGGACTGGCAGGCGCTGCAAACGGATGTGCCATTGCTCATTCGTTTGACGCAAACGGCGCTGATGGAGTCGTTGTTGATGCGTGTATCCCGCCTGATGGATCCGGCCACAGGAAGGGGGCCTGGACAAATGACGAATCTGAGCCTAAAGCGTCTGGTGAAAGCCGATCCGACCCTTGATAAAGACGAAGCTGCAATCCGCGTCACTTGGAACGGCGCTGGTTTGAAGACCGTCCGCGATAAGTATTTGAGCCACAACGATCTAACCCGCTCAATGGGAACCGATCACACCCTGAACATTCCGCTTGAGCCGACAGATATTGAAGCGTTGCGGCAATTGGCAGAAGCCTTGCGCACGCTGAGGCGCAATGTCAATCCCAAGCTGGGTGCCGGTGCTTACGTGGATCAAGCGCTGGACTCGCAAGTGAAGCGGGAAATTGAAGTGCTGGGAGAGAGGTTGCTCGGCGGAAAGCGCTTCTTTGAGTTGTTACCTGACCATCCTGTGCTGCAGTCGGCCTTGTTGGTGTTCGAGGCACAACAATGACACTCAATCCTTGGCGAGAGATAGCCACACTGATGAAGCTCAGTCCGCCACCAGTTCCCGCACATGGCGCAGGCTGTTTTTGAACACGGCTTTGGCTATTTTCAAGTCGTAGTCCGCTTGCAAATTCAGCCAGTATTGCGGGCTTTGACCAAAGGCCTGGCCCAGGCGCAACGCAAGCTCGGCGGTCACTGGTCGCTCTTCTCGCACCAGAAGCGAAATACGCATCGCCGGAACGCCAAGGGCACGCGCCAATGTCGCTTGGGTTATCCCCAAATCTCCCAGCGCTTCGCGGATGTATTCGCCGGGATGGATAGCTGGCGGGCCACTACTCACTCGCACATTTTTCATGATGCTCCTACGTTAGCAGCAGGCCACGCGCTTTAGGAGCGTTACCGGTGGCGTGCCTATTTCACCGCTTCAAATCCCGATAGAAATTCTCATGCGGCCCCAGGGCTTCCAGGTAGACCAGGCGCACTTCGTCCTCGCGGGTGTAGCCCAGAAGGTAAAGCTGGCCCTGGCTGCGAAATTTGTGTACCCACAACTGGGCCAAGTCGCCCTTCTTGCGCTCCCCCACATCGGGGTTGTCTGCCACGGTGGCTACGGCGGCATCGGTGTCGGCAATCAGCGCGGCGTTGGTCAGCTTTTTGTAAACGCGGGCAAAGCGCCGCGTTTGCAACACTTGCCAGCTCATGCCTGCGTGGCAGTGGTGCGACTGCGCGGCCGGCTACGGGGTACAAAGGGCGCGCTGTCTTCACGCGGCTCGGCCAGGCTCATCAGGCTTTCAGCGATGAAGGAAGCGGGCAGATCGGGGTTGTCCAGCGCGGCGCGGCCCACTTTGGCCCAGAACTCCACCTGTCCCTGTACGGTGCGGAATTCCGCCCTGGCGGCCGAGCGGGCGGCGCTGATCAACGACTCATCGATGCGCATGGAAACGGTGGACATGGCTTGCCTTTCACGAATTACCACAATTGTAGTCAATCGCCCTGGCCATCACAAGAGATCCGCTTCAAATCCCAAGTAATCCCAACATGAATCGCCTCAAACCAGGGTGCGAAATCGCCGTTCCGCATGAAGACGTGCGTAACATCGCCATCATGGCATTGATCGACATCCACGGCGTACGGTTGGAGGTGCAGCACATTCCTGCCAACACGGCCACTCACGATACAAAATCCGCTTTGGCCCCATTGGTCTTCCTGCACGAAGGTCTGGGCTCGGTGGCCATGTGGCGCGACTGGCCGGCACAACTGTGCGCGGCCACGGGGCGCGCGGGCTGGGTGTATTCGCGCCGTGGCTATGGGCAGTCGGATGTGGTGCCCGACGTACGCGGGCCTTCCCGCGCGGAGGGCAGCCAGCGCGTGGGACGCCTGCTGCCGGACTACATGCATGAGGAGGCATGGACGGTGTTGCCCGCCTTGCTCAAGGCCTTGCAGATCGACAAGCCAGTGCTCGTCGGCCATTCCGACGGCGCCAGCATCGCGCTCCTCTACGCCAGCCGATTCCCGGTGTCTGCCTGCGTGGTGATGGCGCCGCATGTGCTTGTTGAAGACATCAGTATCGAATCAATCACAGTCGCGCGTGAAGCCTTTGAGACGGGTGGCCTGCGTGCCCGGCTGGCGCGTTACCACGCCGATGTGGACTGCGCCTTCTGGCAGTGGAACGACGTATGGCTGTCGCCCGAATTCCGCGCCTTTGACATCCGCGACCAGTGCCGGACCATCCGCTCGCCGGTGCTGGCCATGCAAGGTGTTGACGACCCGTATGGCAGCATGCTGCAAATCGACGAGATTGGCCGTGTTTTGAAAAACAGGCACTGCCAGCTGCAAAAGCTGGAGCGCTGCGGGCACTCGCCGCATAGGGACCAAGCGGGCGAATCAATGCGCCTGATAGCGGAATTCCTGCGGAACCTGCCCTGAAACCAGCCTTCACCCTGAACCCGCAATCAAGCCCCGGGTTTGAGCTTCTGCAAGTCGACTTCGCTCAGCCAGCGCCATTGCCCGGGCGACAAATCAGCCGGCAAATCCAGCGCGCCGATACGGGAGCGGTGCAGGCCTTCGACCCGATTGCCGACCGCAGCCAGCATCCGCTTGACTTGATGGTATTTGCCTTCAGTGAGCGTCATTTGCAGGTGCCTGAATCCAAGGTCCGGGTTGTCGCTTTTGTCTGTGATTTGGCAAGCCGCGGCGCGCACCGGTTTAGGCGAATCATCGAGCACCACGCCTTCCAGCAACATCGTCACCTGCCGCTCGTCCACTGCATGTTTGGTGGTGATGTCATACACCTTGGGCAGGTGTTTTTTGGGTGAGCTCATGCGGTGGATGAAGTGGCCGTCGTCACTGAGCAGCAGCAACCCCGTGGTGTCCTGGTCCAGGCGTCCGACGGCCTGAACACCCTGCACTGCCGATTTTTGCGGCCGCAGGCGCAATGGCGACGGCAGAAGCGTGTAGATGCTGGGCCAGGTTGACGGCTTTTGCGAACACTCGGTGCCTGCCGGTTTGTGCAGCATCAAATAAGCTTTTTCGCGGTAATCCCAGTCAACGCCCTGCACCCGGAATTTCAGCCCTTCCGCTTGATAGTCACAGGCGGATTCGTTTTGCCTGGTCGGACTCGATGCCTCCTGTGATTCATAAACCTCGACCATGTCTTGCTGAATCAGGCCGGCACACACGCGACGGGTGCCAAATCCCTGTGAATACAAAATATCCTGGAGTTGCAAAACGGCGAACTGCTAATTGAAGCGCTTGGACGACACGGTGTCCTGGTCAAACTGGTCCATCGCTTCCTGGGTCATCGGGTCTTGCGACCACGCCGCCAGGCTGGCAGGCGGCAGGGTTACAGCGGCAGCGCCCAGCGCCATGAGTTTTGACATCACGTCAGGTGACTTGATGCTGGCCGCCAGAAGCAGCGGGCCAGGCGCGTCCACGTCATTTTGCGCAGCCACACAGGCGTCGAGCAAGGCCCAAACGTCTCGCCCTTGCGCTTGCAGGCGCCCCACATAAGGCGCGACAAAATCAACATCGAGCGATTGCGCCCACAAGAGCTGAACCGGGCTCGACAGGGCGGTGAGCAATACCGGCTGATCTTCCTGTTTGAGCGCCTGGATGCAGGGCAACCAGTCGATATGGCAGGGCAATTTGATGGTGAGCGCCACGCCATAACGCGCCGCTGCGGGCCGCAAGGCGTCCAGCCAGTGCAGGGCCTGGGAAGGGTCGCCGCTGGGCAGTTGCAGCATCAATTCGGGCATGGCGTGTTCACCGGCCGCGCGCACCAGATCCAGATAGGTTGGCAGGTTCACGGCCAGCCCGGCCTGAAAAATCAGGCTCGGATTGGTCGTTACCCCCTGGATTGGCGGGCAGCCGGGCATCAGCCGCCAACTGCTGGAAACGGCAGAATCAAGATAAATTTTCATCAGCCGGAAGTTACACCAAATCCTGCTTCAGGAAAATATCCTTCACCGGGAAAAACTGCTTGTGCAATGGCAACAGGGAGGCTCCAATCGCACGGGCATGTGAACCAGCCTGCCCAGCCACAATGCTGGGCGCGTTCAGGCCGTCGAGGTTGTACCCGGCAAGTCGCGCACGGGTGGCCTCAATCAGGGCATTGATCAAAGACCGGCCCAGCGATCCGTCAATCACAGCGGCATCGATGTCCAACATCGCCGTGGCATTGACAATACACATGGCCAGGGCGCGGCTGGCCTGCTCCAGCCATGGGCTGATGATGGCCGCATAGGCCGGCTCCATGATCGAGTCGTCCAGCACCCGCAGCGGATCAAAACCGGCCGCCTCCAGCGCTTGTTCAAGTTGCCAGCCCGACGCCAATTGCAGCAATTGATCCGGCTTTGCTCCTTCGGCAACAGCGCCTTTTGTCAAACTGGTGGGCAACGAGCCTATGGCACCCGCATTTCCCGTTGGACCCGCCATGATGTGGCCGGCGAGCACCAGGCCACCGCCGACAAAGGTGCCGACAAACACATACAGAAAATTGCTGATGGCCCGCCCTTGACCTTGCAACATCTCGGCCATGCAGGCGGAGGTGGTGTCTTTGGCAAATTCCACCGGCAAAGACGTCAGCGCCTGCACTTCGGCCAACAGGTCAATCGGCTCCCAGCGCTGCAACGCAGCACCCGCCTCGCCGCCCAGCAAATCGGGCCATTTGTGCAGAAACAGGGGTGCCGTAAGGCCAACACCTACGAGGCGTTGCCAACTCGCGCCCATCAAACCCTCCATTTCACTCAAGGCCTGCCGGATGTGACGAAGCACAACGGGCGGGTCGGGAAACGGATAATTGAACTGAAGTTGATGGCGCGGCTGACCGAGAAAATCCGACACCAGCACTTCAAGACTGCGCCGCCCCACCTGCAACCCCAGGCTGAACGCGCCTTCCGGGTTGAGCGCCAGCGGCACCGACGGCTGGCCAATCTTGCCCCGGATTCGATCCTGCTTGACCAACAGACCGTCTGCCTCGAGGCGGTTGACGATGATTGACACAGTTTGTGTCGAGAGCTGGGTAAGACGAGCCAGATCGGCCTTGGGAATTGCGCCATGCAAGCGAACGGCCTGCAAAACGATGCGCTCATTGAACTGGCGCATGCCATTGTGGTTCGAGCCGCGCATCAGGCGCGGGTCACGGACAAAAGATGGAGCAGCGTTCAATTCAGGATGACACCTTTGGCGAACATGGCGTTGCCGTAAGCGGATGCTTCGCCCGTTTGCACAATCAGGCTCGAAGCGCGCACGCGGTCGTAGAAGGCAAAACGCTCAACAGGCTGGATTTTATCCGCGGCCATACGGACCGGGCCACCGCCATTTGCCAACAGATCCACAAGGGCCTGCTGAACGGGCGTTCGGTGATCCAAAGCGGTCTTGCACACATGCATGTATGCGACAGGTTGCTCAACGGATTCATCCAGCGGGAAAACCGAGAGAACGGCCTGGCTCACACGCAGGAGCGACAGACCGGGCAAACGCACCAGGGGTTTGCCTTTGGCCAGAAAATCCGCAGTGAAATTGGCGTCCACGACGGCCACCCATTCGCCATGACCCATGGCGCACAGGTGCATCAGGAGTTCTGGCGTCAGGATCGGGTCAATACCTTTGAGCATCAGCTCGCCTCCGCCGTTTCCTGGCCAAGCACCGTGGCGTGGCCCAGCTTCTGCGGGTCGATGGCGCCGGTGATCAGGCCCACAATTTCCTCGGGCGTCGACTCGCGCCGCAGCACACTGCAAATGATGCGGCCCTGGCGGAACACCCAGATGCGGTCGGCCAGGTCAAACACCTGGCGCAGGTTGTGGCTGATGATGATGAGCGGTATGCCCTGCTGTTTCAGGCCCTTGATGATGGCCTCCACCCTTGCGGTTTCGGCAACCCCCAGCGCT
>JANNEZ010000557.1:0-2711 GCA_031379255.1 Rhodoferax sp.
GTCAGTGAGCACCGCCACGTCTTTCCAGTTTTTGGCGGCGCTCCTGACCATGGCCGGGCCGCTGATGTCGATGTTTTCGATCGCGTCTTCGAGCGTGCAGCCGGCTTTGGCCACGGTGGCTTCAAACGGGTAGAGGTTGACCGCCAACACATCAATGGTGTCAATGCCGTGGGCTGCGAGTGCTGCCATGTGTTCGGGCAGATCGCGCCGCGCCAACAGGCCGCCATGCACTTTGGGGTGCAGGGTCTTGACGCGGCCATCGAGCATTTCGGGAAAACCGGTGTGGTCGGCCACTTCCGTGACGGCCAGGCCGCTGTCGGCGAGGAGTTTGGCGGTGCCGCCGGTGGAGAGCAGCTGGATGCCTTGGGCCGCGAGGCCACGGGCGAATTCGACAATGCCGGTTTTGTCGGAGACCGATAGCAGCGCGCGCATCAAATCAGTTCGTTCTCGATCAATTTCTTTCGCAAGGTGTTGCGATTGAGGCCCAACCACTTGGCCGCCTTGGACTGGTTGTCGCGCGCGCGCGCCATCACCACGTCGAGCATGGGCCGCTCGACGACGCGCAGCATCATCTCGTAAATGCCATCTGGCGGGGCGCCGCGCAGGTCTTTGAAATAGGCCTCGAGACTGGCGCGCACGCAGTCTTCAATTTGTTTTTTGCTCATCTTGCTGCTTCAAGCCGTCTCAGGCCGTCTCCAGAATTGTCAGGGTGTCGTCGCTTTCATTATGCCCATCTATTTCCGCTGTGACGGGGATGCGCTCCATCCGGGTTTCCAGGCTGTCAAAAAATTCCGACACGGCCAGCACCTGGGCCTCGCAAGTTTCCAGCTGGTTCATCCGATCGCGAAAAGCGGCGCCGCCGGGAAGGGGTTTCACATACCAGCCGATGTGTTTGCGCGCCGAGCGCACGCCCAGGAAGTCGCCATACAGCTTGTAGTGGTCGTGCAGGTGGGCCACCAGCAGGCGTTTGACTTCGGCCACCAGGGGCGGGGCCAAGTGGGTGCCGGTGGCCAGAAAATGCGCAATCTCGCGGAAGATCCAGGGCCGGCCTTGCGCCGCGCGACCGATCATCACGGCATCCGCGCCGGTCTTGCGCAGCACCTCGCGGGCGCGTTCGGGTGAGTGGATGTCGCCATTGGCTGCCACCGGAATGCGCAAGGCGGCCTTGATGGCGGCGATGGTGTCGTATTCCGCCAGCCCCTTGTAACCCTGCTCACGCGTGCGGCCGTGAATGCTGACCATCTGGATGCCCGCCTCCTGGGCCGCAAGGGCGATGCGCGGCGCGTTTTTGTTGTCCTGCCGCCAACCGGTGCGCATTTTCAGCGTGACCGGCACGCCCCGCGGCTCGCAGGCTTTGACAACAGCCTCAATGATTTCCAGCGCCAGCGGCTCGTTTTGCATCAGGGCTGAACCGGCCCATTTGTTGCAGACTTTTTTGGCCGGGCAACCCATGTTGATGTCGATGATCTGCGCGCCGCGGTCAATGTTGTAGACGGCGGCTTCGGCCATCATCCGGGCGTCGGTGCCGGCGATTTGCACCGCGATGGGGCCGGGCTCGCCCTCGTGGTTGGCGCGGCGCGAGGTTTTGAGTGTGTTCCACAGGTCTTTGCGCGAGGTCACCATTTCACTGACCGCGTAACCAGCGCCCAGGCTTTTGCAGAGCTGGCGAAAAGGCCGGTCCGTCACACCCGCCATGGGGGCGACAAACAGGTTGTTGTGCAGCGTGAAGGGGCCAATGGCCACGGGGTTTTGCATGTTGGGATAAAGCGCTGGCACAATTTTAGCTGCCGAAAATTTCAGCAATTGATATTTCCGAAAAACGTTTGACTCAGCGTTTGACTGGGCGTTGGCCGCGCATTTGCACCGAAAATACAGGCAATGCCCGCCTGGATGGAAACCCTGCTCGAATTGCTCGCCTTGCCGCAGTATGGCTTGAGCTCCGTGTTTGTGGTGTCGTTCATCGGCGCCACCTTGTTGCCGCTGGCCTCGGAGCCGGCGGTGTTTGGGCTGGTGCAGCTCAACCCCGACCTGTTTTGGCCCGCCGTCTGGGTGGCGACGGCTGGCAATACTCTGGGTGGCGCTGTGAGTTGGTGGATGGGATTGGCCTCCCACAAGGTGATCGACAAATACCGCCATTCTGCCACCCACTTGCGCGCGCTGGACTGGCTCGAGCGCATCGGCCCCAAAGCCTGTCTCTTGTCGTGGTTGCCCGGCGTGGGCGACCCGATCTGCGCCGTAGCCGGCTGGCTCAAGCTGCCGTTCTGGCCCTGCGTGGTGTACATGGCGATTGGCAAATTCTTGCGTTACGCCACAATGACTGCCGTGTTAACAGGATTGATTGATAAATTTTGGCCTATTTAATAATATTTTTAATACTATTTATATAGCAAAAAAATCAATAAATTCGTGACATAAATTTAATAAAATTCAGCCATTCATGAGCTGAATAAGAAATTCATCACGTCACCGTCCTTGACGACGTATTCTTTGCCCTCGGCGCGCATCTTGCCGGCGTCTTTGGCACCTTGTTCACCTTTGAACTGGATGAAGTCGTCAAACGCGATGGTCTGGGCGCGGATGTAGCCTTTTTCGAAATCGGTGTGGATCACGCCTGCTGCCTGTGGCCCGGTGTCGCCGACGTGAATGGTCCAGGCGCGGACTTCCTTCACGCCTGCGGTGAAGTAGGTCTGCAGCCCGAGCAACATGAAGGC
>JANNEZ010000561.1:0-6119 GCA_031379255.1 Rhodoferax sp.
AAAAAACATTGTGTTGCTCGACCAAAGCAAAGACCGCATCTACATGGCCCAATCCGGCTTGATCGCGGGCGCGGGCGGCGGCAGTTTTCCCACCCACAAGGCCCTCATGACGGCGGCTCCCGGCGAACGCGCACTCAAAGCCGGTGCCAATTCTCTGGTGCTGACGCTCGAGTCGCCCGAGCAAGGCGGTGTCAAGCTGCTCAAGACCTACACACTTGCCCGCGGCTCCTATGTGATCGGCGTGAAACACGAGGTGGTCAACGTTGGCTCCGCGCCGGTGGCGCCCCAGCTCTATCTGCAGCTGGTGCGCGACGGCAACAAGCTGGCCGGAGAGTCGGCGTTCTATTCCACCTTCACCGGTCCGGCGGTGTACACCGAGGCGCAAAAGTACCAGAAGGTCGAGTTCTCGGATATTGAGAAGAACAAGATCGAAATCGAAAAACAGGCCAGCAACGGGTACGTAGCGATGGCGCAGCACTATTTCGTCAGCGCCTGGATTTTGGCCGACGGCATCAAGCGCGACCTGTTCATGCGCAAGGTTGACACCAACCTGTATTCGGTCGGCATGATCACGCCGCTGGATAACATCGCGCCGGGCGCCGGCAAGTCGGTCGAGGCGCGGCTGTTTGTCGGGCCGCAGGAAGAAAAAATACTCGAAGCCCTGACCCCCGGGCTGGAGCTGGTCAAAGACTACGGCTGGCTCACGGTGCTGGCCAAGCCGCTGTATTGGTTGCTCGACTGGCTCAACAGCTTCATCCACAACTGGGGCTGGTCCATCATGGCCCTGGTGCTGCTGCTCAAAATCGCCTTCTATTGGCTCAATGCCAAAGCCTATTCGAGCATGGCCAAAATGAAAGCCATCAACCCGAAGATCACCGAGATGCGCGAACGCCTGAAGGACAACCCGCAGCAAATGCAGCAGGAGATGATGCGCATCTACAAGGAAGAAAAAGTCAACCCGATGGGAGGCTGTTTCCCGATCATGGTGCAAATTCCGGTGTTCATCGCCTTGTATTGGGTATTGCTGTCCAGCGTGGAAATGCGCAACGCGCCGTGGGCGCTGTGGATCAAGGATCTCTCTGCGCCCGACCCTTTCTACATGTTGCCGCTGGTGATGACCGCCACCACCATGCTGCAAACTGCGCTGAACCCGGCCCCGCCGGACCCGATGCAGGCCAAGCTGATGTGGTACATGCCACTGGCGTTTTCGGTGATGTTTTTCTTCTTCCCCTCGGGCCTGGTGCTCTACTGGATCACCAACAATATCTTGTCGATCGCGCAGCAGTGGATCATCAACACCCGCATGGGTGTGCCGCCGCAGTTCAATCTGCCCAAATTCTTCTGAGCCCTTCGCAAGGCGTGCCGCCGGGCCTGAGACCGCCAATTATTAACACCCATGTTAACAATTGGCGTCCAAAACCCGTCTGACCAAAAAATTGAGTGTTTTCGGCCTTGAAGTCACATAATATAAGCCTTTTATGCTATTAAATACATAGCATAATCAATTACGCCGTGCACAACCACCAGGACACCATTGCCGCCATCGCCACCGCGCCGGGGCGGGGTGCTGTGGGCATCGTGCGGGTGTCCGGCCCGCTGGCCGGCGCCGTGATGCAGGCGGTCTGCGGGCGCGCGCTCACGGCGCGGGAAGCCACCTACCTCGCGTTTGCGCATGAGGATGGCTCGGCGATCGACCGGGGCCTGGCCCTTTATTTTCCTCAGCCGGGTTCATTCACCGGCGAAAACGTGCTGGAGTTGCAGGCCCACGGCGGCCCGGTCGTGTTGCAACTGTTGCTGGCGCGTTGCCTTCAGGCGGCCGGCGGCGGCGCCCGGATCGCCCGGCCCGGCGAATTCACCGCGCGCGCGTTTTTGAACGGCAAACTCGATCTGGCGCAGGCCGAAGCGGTGGCCGACCTGATTGACGCCAGCACCGAAGCGGCGGCGCGCGGCGCCAGCCGTTCCCTGTCTGGCGAGTTCTCCAAAGAAATCCACCGGCTACGAGACGCATTGGTGCGCCTGCGCATGCTGGTTGAGGCAACGCTCGACTTTCCCGAAGAAGACATCGATTTCCTGCAAAAAGCCGATGCCCAGGGCCAGCTGGCGCGCCTGGAGGCGCACATCCAGGCGGCGCTGGGCCGCACGCGCCAGGGCGCGCTGCTGCGCGAGGGCATCAAGGTGGTGATCGCCGGCCAGCCCAACGCGGGCAAATCGTCCCTGCTCAATGCGCTGGCCGGGGCCGAGCTGGCCATCGTCACGCCAACACCCGGAACCACCCGCGACAAGGTTCAGGAAACCATCCAGATCGAGGGCGTGCCGATCCACATCGTTGATACGGCGGGTTTGCGCAGCAGTGACGACGCGGTTGAAAAAATCGGCATCGAACGCGCCTGGTCGGAAATTGCGGGCGCCGACGTGGTGCTGTTCCTGCACGACCTGACGCACCGGCACCAGCCCGAGCACCGCCAGCGTGATGGCGCCATCCGCCAGACGCTGGAAAAAGCCACCGCGCCCGGAGTGCCCTTGCTGGAGGTGTGGAACAAGGCCGACCTGGCGTCCGGTGACGGACCCAATGACCCGGCCGCGATTCACCTCTCGGCCAAAACCGGCCTGGGGCTCGATGGGTTGCGCCAGCGCCTGTTGGCGCTGGCGGGCTGGCAAGCGGGCGCCGAAGGCGCTTATATCGCCCGTGAGCGCCACGTCAAGGCGCTCGGCCAGGTGGCCCGGCATCTGGCGCTGGCGCGCGACCACCTGACGCTGGCGGCGCCGGCCATCGAGCTGCTGGCCGAAGAACTGCGGCTGGCCCAGAATGCGCTGGGCGGGATTACCGGCGAGTTCAGCGCCGACGACCTGCTGGGCGAGATTTTTTCCAAGTTCTGCATCGGCAAATAACCCCGCCGCGCCGATGCGTGCGGTTGTGGCTAATTTCTGCCCATTGGCTGTAATATCGGCTTTTGCTAAGAAACCAACGCATGGACCCGGGTAACGGTTATGAGGTTATGAACGCAATATTTGATCTGCCGCAAAAACCCAATGCGCCCAACATCAAGGGCCTGATCGATGCGATCGCGCGCAACACGGTCGAGGATGCGCTGACCAAGTCGGTCGCCTCCGCGCAATGGGAGGCGATGGCGCCGTTCATGCAATGCTTCACGCTGGCGCCGAGCCAGATGCTCATCGCCCAGGGCTCGCTGGACCGCACCCTGTATTTCCTCGAGTCCGGCAGCCTGAGCGTGCATTTTGAAGACGAAAACGGCAAGGTGCATCTGGCCATCGTCAGCGCCGGATCCGCTGTGGGCGAGGGCGGCTTTTTCTCGCACACCCCGCGCAACGCGACGGTGCAGGCGGTTGCCGAATGCAAATTGTGGAACCTGACATACATCAAATACACCGAGATGTCGCAAAAACTGCCCCGCGTCGCGCTGGCACTGGCCATGGGCCTGGGCGCGATCCTGACCAAACGCATGACCGACCGGCGCAAACGCGTGTCGGTGACCTGAGATGTCCCTGATCAATTGGCTTTCGCAAAAATCGGCGGCGAAGTCCCCGGCCAATATCACTGCGGAAGAAGCAGCAACCTCCCAACCACCCGTTGGCGCCCAGGATTCGAGGCCGCCGCAGGGTCGCCGGGCCGAGCGGGTCGAGCGTCGGGAACAGCTTTACGCGGTGGTGCGGCACGCCATGTCCTCGGCGGGGGTGCTTTCAGCGAGTTACAAATTCAAGGTCTTGTCTCTGGATTCGCGCGGCGCCAGCTTTCTGGTGATGATGGACATGGTGAGCCAGGCGGCTGAAGACCCGCAGCGCATGGCCGAAATCGAAGCCGTGATCGCCCACAACGCCAAGAGCCGGTTTGAAATCGTCGTGGCGGCGGTGTACTGGCGCCTGAGCGATTACGTGGCGGCGGGGCTGTCGAACCGCCAGGCGCCCACCGGCAAGCCGTTGGCGCCGGTTCCGCTGGCGCGCACCGCCGATCCGATCAGCGCCAACGAAGTGCTGGCCTTCAAAAACGCGTTTTCCGCGCAGGGCAAGGGCGCGCCATTGTTTGCTTCGGGCGAGATCCAGAAGTCCGGCAAACGCACGGCAACACCCGCGCAGCCTGATTTTGCCGATGCCCACGACGGCGACGAACGGGTTTCTCCGCTGGGCCCCACCCAATATGGCGATTTGAACTGACGCCACCGGGTTGTGCCGTGCCCGGCCCGGCTCCCGGCAGCGCCTAGTGGCCGGCGAAGTCGACCAGGGTAAAGAGTGGCAAACCGCTGTCGCGCAGTTTTTTGGAGCCGCCCAACTCCGGCAAATCCACGATTGCCGCGCCTTCCGTGACCACGGCGCCGAGTTTTTCCAGCAGTTTTTTGCCGGCCATCATGGTGCCTCCGGTGGCAATCAGGTCGTCAATCAGGAGCACCCGGTCGCCTGGCTTGACGGCGTCGGTGTGCAGCTCGACCGTCGCGCTGCCGTATTCGAGCTCATAGGTCTCCTCGACCGTGGTGAAAGGCAGTTTGCCCTTTTTGCGGATCGGAACAAAACCGACGTTCAATTCGTAGGCCACAACAGCGCCCAGGATGAAACCCCGCGCATCCAGGCCGGCGACGACGTCCGGGCGCATGGCCGCGTCCATGTAGCGGTGCACAAAGGCGTCGATCAACACACGGAACACCCGGGCGTTTTGCAGGAGCGGCGTGATGTCGCGAAACTGCACGCCGGGCGCCGGCCAGTCCGCAACGGTGCGGATGTTGTCACGCAGGTATTGGTTGATACTCTGGTTTTGCATCGGTTGTTGCCCTGTTTCAGTGATCAGCCGCGCAGGATTTTCTGTTCGGCAACGGCCAGCGCCTCGGCTTGGCCGGACAGCACCAGAGTATCGCCGCTGGCGAGCAAAGCGTCATCGCCGGGCGCGCTCGCCTTGCCCAGCGCCCGGCGCAAACTGACCACGCGCACGCCCAGACTGTGCAGGGCGAAGCTGGCGATCGGCTTGCCGGCGGCCAATGCCAGATGCGGCAGCACGACGGTGGTCAGGCGCTCGTGGTGGAGCTCGTCGACGCCGTCGTCATCGGCCCCGTGGAAGTAACCGCGCAGGAGGTTGTAACGCGCATCACGCTGGTTTTGCACGACCCGGATCACCCGGCGCATGGGCACACCCACCAGCGCCAGCGCGTGGCTGGCCAGCATCAGTGAGCCTTCGATGGCTTCCGGCACCACCTCGGTGGCGCCGGCTTTTTGCAGCGCCTCCAGGTTGTGGTCGTCCTGCGTGCGCACGATGACGGGCACATTGGGCGAATGGCTGCGGATGTTGGACAACACCTTGAGGGCGCCGGCGGTGTCCAGATAAGTCACCACCACGGCGCTGGCCCGTGCCAGACCGGCGGCCATCAGCGCCTGGAGACGGGCGGCATCGCCAAAAACGACCGAGTCCCCGGCCGCTGCGGCCTGGCGGACGCGGTCGGGATCCAGATCCAGCGCCATGTAGGGAATTCCCTCGCCGTCGAGAAGACGGGCAAGATTTTGCCCGCAGCGGCCATAACCGCAAATAATTACGTGTTTGTCGACATTCATAGATTTGCGGGCAATGGCCGTCATCTGCAATGACTGCATCATCCATTCGTTGCTAACCAGCCTCAGTACCAGCCAGTTGCTGTGCATGATGATAAAAGGCGTTGCAATCATCGACAGCACCATACTGGCCAAAATGGGGTTGAATAGCTGCGGCGCCACCAGCTGATTAGCGCTCGCCAAGGTGATCAGGACAAAACCGAATTCGCCAGCCTGTGCCAAATAAAGGCCAGTACGCAGCGCTACTCCGTTTGACGCACCAAGCGACCGAGCAATCAAGGCCACCAAAGCGAGCTTGAAGAGGACCGGCAAGGTTATCAGCAGAAGCACCAGCGGCCACCGGTCATAGACCAGTCTCCAGTCCAGCATCATGCCGATACTTATAAAAAATAGGCCCAACAATACGTCGTGAAACGGGCGGATATCGGTCTCCACCTGATGCTTGAACTCGGTCTCGGAAACCAGCATGCCAGCCATGAATGCGCCAAGCGCCAGGCTCAAGCCGGCGAGCTCTGTGAGCCAGGCCAGGCCCAAAGTCATCAACAGAAGATTGAGCACGAACAACTCTTCAC
>JANNEZ010000566.1:0-5794 GCA_031379255.1 Rhodoferax sp.
CGCGCTGGCGGGCACTTTGGGGTACGTGTGGGCGGGCTGGGGGCGTACAGACCTGCCCGCAGGCGCTTTGGGTTACCTTTACCTGCCGGGCTTGTTCAGCATTGCCGTGGGCAGCATGTTGACGGCGCCCTGGGGCGCCCGCACGGCGCACAAAATGGACATTGCCCCCTTGAAGAAAATTTTTGCCGTCTTCCTCTACCTCATGGCGGCGTATTTCCTGTTGCGCTAAGCGCGTTCGCGGGTTGATTGGCCGCCCCGCCGCATAATGGATGGAAGTTTTCAACCCCCGCAAGGAGCCACCCATGAACGCGCGTGTCCCCGAATCTGCCCTGAACGCTGCGGATGCCCTGAGCCAGGTCAGCCGTCAATGGGACGATGTGATCGTTCCCGAGCTGAAAAACTACATCGCCATCCCGGCCAAATCGCCCGGTTTTGACCCCGACTGGGCACAACACGGCCACATCGATTCGGTGGTGCGCAATGCGGCGGCCTGGGTTGAGTCGCAAAGGGTTGAGGGTTTGACGCTCGAGGTGATCCGCCTGGCGGGACGCACGCCGGTGTTGTTTTTTGAGCTGCCGGCCTCCAACGGCAAAGACGGCAAAACACCCTCGGCCCAGACCGTGTTGATGTACGGCCACCTGGACAAGCAACCTGAATTTACTGGCTGGCGCAAGGACCTTGGACCCTGGACCCCCAAATACGAAGACGGCAGGTTGTATGGCCGTGGCGGTGCCGACGATGGTTATGCGGTGTATGCCAGCATTGCTGCCATCCAGACCCTGAAGGCGCAAGGCGTGGCGCACCCGCGCATTGTCGGGATTGTTGAAACCTGTGAGGAAAGTGGTTCCTATGATTTGTTGCCCTACGTCGATGCGCTGCGCGCCCCGGACAACAACCGCCTGGGCGACGTGGCGCTGGTGATTTGCCTCGATTCCGGAGCGGGGAACTACGACCAGCTCTGGCTCACCAGCAGCCTGCGGGGCATGGCCAGTGGTGTTCTGAAGGTGGAAATCCTCACTGAAGGCGTGCATTCCGGCGATGCCAGCGGTCTGGTTCCCTCGAGTTTTCGCGTCATGCGCCAGGTGCTGGACCGGCTCGAAGACAGCGGCAATGGGCGATTGCTGCCGGCCAGTTTCCATTGCGAGGTACCCGCAGATCGTCTGGCCCAGGCCCAGGCGACTGCAGCCATCCTGGGGGATGAGATATATAAACGCTTCCCATGGGCACATTACGATTGCGCGGGTTCAACGGCGTTCGCGCTCCCCACCACGACCGACCCGGTACAGGCCCTGCTGAACCGGACCTGGACCCCCACTCTGAGCGTGACGGGCGCAGACGGTTTTCCCGAATTGCAAAACGCCGGCAACGTGCTGCGGCCGTATACCGCTTTCAAACTCAGCCTGCGCTTGCCACCGCTGGTGGATGCCGGCCAGGCGGTGCAGACACTCAAAACCCTGCTCGAAGACAATGCGCCGTACCAGGCCAAGGTCACGTTTGAAAGCGCTGGTGGCGCTACCGGCTGGAATGCGCCCAGCACGGCGCCATGGTTTGAACAGGCGCTGAACCAAGCCTCAGAGGCGCATTTTGGTGCGGCCTGCGGCTATATTGGCCAGGGTGGCACCATTCCGCTGATGAACCTGTTGTCAAAAGGTTTCCCGCGTTCCCAGATGATGGTCTGTGGTGTGTTGGGACCGCGCTCCAACGCGCACGGACCCAATGAGTTTCTGCATGTGCCGTATGCCAAAAAACTCACGGCGGCAGTGGCGCAGGTGATCGCCCAGTTGCCCTGACACCTGTCCCCATTCGCTGGAACCGCCATGCCCGCTGAATCAACCTTGTCCACCTACGTCGCCAGCGACGGCGACAACATTGCCGTGCAGGACTGGCCGGTTGACAGTGGCCAGAACCTGCGCGGCGTGGTGTTGCTGGTGCATGGCCTGGGCGAACACGCCGGCCGTTACGACCACGTGGCCCAGCACCTCAACAGCTGGGGTTTTGCAGTTCGCGGTTACGACCAGTATGGCCATGGCGAGTCTGGCGGAACACGGGGCGCCCTGCCCAGCGACAACCGCCTGCTGGATGATCTGGCTGACATCCTGGACAGCACCAGAAAACGCATGCCGCCACGCTGCCCGCTGATTTTGCTGGGGCACAGCATGGGTGGGCTGGTGGCCGGATTGTTTGTCGCCAGGGGGCTGCGGCCGGTTGAAGGCCTGGTGATGTCGTCGCCCTCGCTGGATCCGGGTTTGAACTTCTTCCAGAAACTCCTGGTGGCGGTCCTGCCAAGATTGGCGCCTGAGCTGCGCGTCAGCAATGCGCTCGATGTCTCAAAAATTTCCCACGACTCAAATGTGGTGAACGCCTACAAATCCGACAAACTGGTTCACGACCGCATTTCGGCGCGGCTGGCCAAATTCATTGCCGACGGCGGCCCGGAAACCCTGGCGGCGGCAACGCAGTGGAAAATCCCGACGCTGTTGATGTTCGCCGGCCAGGACAAGCTGGTGGCCCCCACCGCAAGCCGCGCTTTTGCGGCCAGCGCACCCCCCTCTGTGGTGACGGCGCAATGTTTTGAGCCGCTTTACCACGAGATATTCAACGAATTGAACGCCGAGCCTGTGTTTGCGTCGCTCAAGGCCTGGCTGGACGCCCGGTTTTAAACCCGGGGGTGGTTGCAGGCCTGGGTTTGCAACGCGCGCCGCTGATGCAGTGAAAGCCAAATCAGGGCCATGGCCGTTGCGAACACCGGCACCAGTGAACCGTAGTTCAGCAAGGTCCACCCGCGCGTGGTGACGAGCGCGCCGGACGCCAGCGACGTTGCCGCAAGCGTCGCAAACACGCAAAAATTCAATGCGCCCTGGGCGCGGTCTTTCTCTTCGGGTCTCCAGGTCTGCAGCGCCAGGGCCGTGCCACCGGTGTAGAGGAAGTTCCAGCCGACACCGAGCAGGAAGAGCGCTGCCAGGAACTGGTGAAAGTCGACGCCTGAGAGTGCGATCACGATGCACAAGACATTCAACAACACGCCCACACCCATGATCGACACTGTGCCGAACCGCTTGATCAAATGCCCCGTGAAGAATCCGGGGGCGAACATGCCGATCACGTGCCATTCCAGCACCAGAGCGATATCTGAAAACGGCAAGTTGCACTGCTGCATGGCGATGGGTGTCGCCGCCATCAGCAAATTCATCACGCCAAAACCCAATGCGCTGCCGATTGCCGCAACAATGAACACCGGCTGCGCGATGATCTCCCTGAGCGGCCGACCACCCATACCTTTTGATTGGAGTGGGGGTGGCGCAAACTGCATGAACGACATCAAACCCATGGCCAGCAACGCGACCAGCGCCAGCGACAAGTAGGCGCCAACGAACTGAACCTCGAACATATTGCGGGTTTGAGCGGCAATATTCGGGCCCAACACCGCGCCGATGAGCCCGCCGGCCAGCACCAGGGACACCGCCTTCTCACGCCAGGCCGGCTCGGCCAATTCTGCAGCGGCAAAGCGGTACAAGGAGGCGTTGGCGTTGTAGTACCCGGCGATGACGGTGGCCAAACACAAAAGCCAGAAATTCCTGTTGACCGCGGCATAGGCGCACAACAAGGCCGACAACAGGGCGACCAGCAGGCCGAGTTGAAACGAAGTTTTGCGTCCGTACTGCGCTTGTACTTTGGCCACCACGCCGGTCGACAGGGCTCCTCCCACCACATAACCCATCACCGGCAAGGTCGCCATCCAGCCCAGCGGCGCCAGGCTCAGGCCGACCAGGCCGTTGATGGCAATGAAGATGACGTTGTTGGTGAGAAAAAAGCCCTGGCATACCGCCAGCAACCAGAGATTTTTGTTCATGGTGGCCAAGTGCCCTGGACCGTGGGTGTTGCAGCAGGTTTCATCAGTCCAGTGTAAGGGCCGCCAATGCGGCCAGTGCGGCGGTTTCGGCGCGCAGGACGCGACGGCCAAGGGTCACGGGGGCAAATCCATTGGCGATGGCAAGTTTTTCCTCCTCCAGCGTCAATCCGCCCTCCGGGCCGGACAACATCGTCAAGGGTGCCAATGCATGGGCCAGCGTGCCGATCCGCATTGAAATCGGCTGGCTCGAGTCGGTCAGAGACAAAACCCACCCCTGCCGGTCTGGCGCCGACCGGACCCATTGCGCAAACCCGAGCACGGGGGCCACCACCGGCACGCGGTTGCGCCCGCATTGTTCACAGGCCGCGACGGCAATACCCTGCCAATGCCCCTGCTTGCGTTCGGCACGCTCACCGGTCAGGCGCAATACAGTGCGTTCAGTCACCAACGGCTGGATGCTGGCCGCGCCCAGTTCAGTGGCCTTCTCGACCAGCCAGTCCATGCGCTCATTGGCCGGCATGCCGATCGCCACATGCACTTGCAGAGCAGCTTCGCGTTCAACGGCATGGTGTCCACCCACCTGAACCTCCACGTCGCTGCGTCCCATGCGCAAAATGGTGGCTTCAAACTCACCGCCCACAGGGCCGCCGCCCGTCACTCCGCCGTTGAACAGCGTCAATGCGCTACCGGGCTGCATGCGCAGCACCTGCACATGCCGGACAGCTGCTGGAGGCAGGGTCAACACCGCCCCTTTGACCAGGACGACGGGGCAATGGAAACGCGGCACTGCCAACTTCAGGAAACCCTGCCATAAGCGAAACCCGTCGTCGGCTGGACGTTTT
Source organism: Rhodoferax sp. (assembly GCA_031379255.1). Classification (GTDB taxonomy): domain Bacteria; phylum Pseudomonadota; class Gammaproteobacteria; order Burkholderiales; family Burkholderiaceae_C; genus JANYCG01. The sequence continues at coordinate 4,693 of JANNEZ010000566.1, forward strand.
CAATCCGGTCGATCAGCCGCATCAGCGGTCTGAGTTCCACATAGCGGTGGCAAGTGGAGCGGATGTAGTGGATAAACCTCGGCGTGTCGGCCAGGTACTTCGCTTTGCCATCCCGCAGCGTGAGCCGTGCGAAGATGCCGGCCACCTTGAGGTGGCGCTGCAGGCCCATCCATTCCACTCCCTTGTAAAACTCGCCAAAGTCGTCGCCCACGGGCAAACCGGCCTTGCGCGCCTTTTCCCAGTAGCGGATCGTCACATCCAGCACGAAATCTTCGTCCCAGGAGAGAAATGCGTCGCGCATCAGGCAGGCTATGTCGTAGGTGATGGGACCGTAAACGGCGTCCTGGAAGTCCAGAATGCCGATGCCCTGCAAATGGGAGGGCTGCGCCGCTGCAGCGCCTGCTGGAACATTCACCATCAGATTGCGCGGCATGAAATCGCGGTGGACATAAACCGGCCGCCAGGCCAGGTTGCGCTCGACGATCAGCCCGAAAGCGCTGTCCAGGGTCTTGCGGTCTTCGCCTTCGAGCGTCCGGCCCCGGTGTTGGGCGACATACCAGTGCGGAAACAGTTCCAGCTCGCGGCGCAACAGGGTAGCGTCATACGGCGGCAATACACCGGGTTTCGAAGCGAGTTGCCAGATGATCAAGGCGTCGATGGCCTGCTGGTACGCGCCCAGATTGTGCGCGGGGCGCGCACTGTCGATGGCGCCCATCATGGTCTGATCGCCCAGGTCAGACAGCAGCAGAAATCCGCTTTCGGGAAGCCATTCAAAAACCCGCGGAACCAACAGGCCAGCCTTCGCCATCAGCGCCGCAACCGTCACGAACGGCTGGCTGTTTTCCTTGTTGGGCGGCGCGTCCATGATGATGCGGCTGCCCTGCGCGGAATCAATCCGCAGGTAACGGCGAAAACTGGCGTCGGCCGAGGCGATGCGCAGGCTGCCGGCATCCAGATGGTGCCTTGGTCCCACGGCAGCCAACCATTTGGAAAACGCGGCTTCGCGCGCAGGGTCGATCCACTGGACCGCAGGGAGGTTGGCGCTGATGCTCATGGATAATCCATTCTACAAAGCCCATGCTTTCCGAACGCCCCCTTGTCC
>JANNEZ010000028.1:0-1802 GCA_031379255.1 Rhodoferax sp.
TTTTGAGCGGCGGCAATTTGGTCAACGGTAAACATATGAAAATCTCCAGTAGATTAAGAAAAAATAAGGCGTTCAAGGATTGAAAACCCAACTGCTCCGTAACTTTGACTCATTGCTTCGTCGAACGCGCCAGCCTCTGGATCGGGTTCATGTTGCAGTGCAGCATGACATGAATTATAGGGTTATCCCGAATCAATACAAGTCTTTTTTGCTGCATTGCAGCAATCTTCTTCAGTTTAGATGCGACTTTCTAAAATTCGCCTTATTCAACCGATTTCCACCGTTTTCACTTCCCTGACACACCCTTGTGAAAGCTTTTTACTCAGGCCATTTCGTCTTGCCAATGCCTCCTGGGCACCGATTCCCAATGGGTAAATACGCGCGCCTGGGAGAGCGTCTGGCCGCCGAGCTGCGCGATGTGGCGATGCTGGAGGCGCCGCGGGCCACCAATACTGCGCTGGCTATGGCGCACACGCCGGCTTATATCGAATTGATCGAGTCGGGCGGCCTAAGTGATGCCCAGATGCGTGAAATCGGCTTTCCCTGGAGCTTGGGCCTGGTGGAGCGTTCACGCCGCTCGGTCGGGGCGACCATGGCCGCTGTCGAAACGGCGCTGCAGGAAGGCCTGGCGGCGAACCTGGCGGGCGGCACACACCATGCGTCAGCCGACAAGGGCAGCGGCTTCTGTGTGTTCAACGACGCCGCTGTGGCCGCGCGCATGGCGCAGGCCGATTGGGCCAGGCGCCGGCCGGGCGGCAGGCCATTGCAAGTGGCAGTGATCGACCTGGACGTGCACCAGGGCAACGGCACAGCCAGCATTTTCCAGGGCGACGACTCCGTCTTTACCCTGTCGGTCCACGGCGGCAAAAACTTCCCGTTCCGCAAAGTGCCGGGCAGCCTGGACATTGATTTGCCGGACGGTTGTGGCGATGTGGATTATTTGGGCGCGCTTGAAGGCGCCTTGTTCGAGCTGGACCACCGCTTCAACCCGGCCCTGGTGATTTACCTGGCGGGCGCGGACCCGCACGAGGGCGATCGCCTGGGCCGGCTCAAACTCAGTTTTGACGGTCTGATGGCGCGCGACCGGCGCGTCTTTGACTGGTGTTTTGAGCGCAAAGTGCCGCTGGCATTCGCCATGGCGGGCGGTTACGGCAAAAACCTCGAGGATTCGGTGCAGATACAGGTCAATACTTTTCGCGTTGCGCTCGAGTACTGGCGGCGCTGGCAGAATCGACGCAATTTCATACACACAAGCGCCACACCATGACCACCTCCTCAAATTCCACGCTGGATCAAGCCGGCATCGCCAAAATTGTCGACGCGGCCATCACCTCCCGCATGTCCACCCGCGCCTTCACGCAGCAGCCGGTGCCGCGTGACGCCATCACCCAGATGCTGGACGTCGCCACCCGCGCCGCTTCGGGCACCAACACCCAGCCGTGGAAGGTGTATGTGTTGCAGGGCGCGCCCCGTGACAGCCTGGTGCGCCAGGTTTGCGCGGCGCACGACGCAGTGCGGGCCGACCCCGAGCTGGCGAAAACTTTCACCGAAGAATACGACTATTACCCGACCAAATGGGCCAGCCCGTACATCGACCGGCGTCGGGAAAATGGTTGGGGCCTTTACGGGCTTCTGGGCATTGGCAAGGGCGACAAAGACAAAATGCACGCGCAGCACCAGGGCAACTACCGTTTTTTTGACGCGCCGGTGGGCCTGATGTTTACCATCGACCGCATTCTGGGCCGCGGCTCGCTGGTCGACTACGGCATGTTTCTCGAAGCGCTGATGGTTGCGGCGCGCGG
>JANNEZ010000037.1:0-4429 GCA_031379255.1 Rhodoferax sp.
AGATGTCAAACGCTTCGTCGTCATCGATGTAAATGGTGGCGGTGAGTTTGTCGGCGGGCAGTTTGTAGACCTGCGTCAGCAGCTCCCAGCCCCACTTGAGCGAATCGCGCTTGAAGTAGTCGCCAAAACTCCAGTTGCCCAGCATCTCGAAAAAGGTGTGGTGGCGAGCGGTGTAGCCCACGTTTTCCAGGTCATTGTGTTTGCCGCCGGCACGCAGGCAGGCCTGCACGCTGGCGGCGCGCACGTAGGAGCGTTTGTCGGCGCCCAGGAACACGTCTTTGAACTGCACCATGCCCGAATTGGTGAACATCAGGGTTGGGTCGTTGCCCGGCACCAGCGGGCTGGAGGCGACGACGGTGTGGCCCTTGCTGGCGAAGAAATCGAGGAAGGATTTGCGGATGTCGCTAACTGTGAAGGACGGGGAAAACGTGGGATTTGTCATGCGGTGATATTGAAAACAGTTGCCCTGGCATCAAGCCTGGGAGTGGGCTGAGGTCAGGAGTTCAAGGCTCAAGCCAGGAAATTTTTTGAAATCTTTGTCAAAAGTGGCAACCACGCCGTCGTGCTCCAGGGCGATGGCGGCCAGATGGGCGTCGTTGGTCAGGTTGCCACCGGCTCCAGCGGCGAGCAGCAGGCGCGCGAATATGTCTGCCTGGCGCGGGCCCGGGTTGACGACTTTGGCGTGGGGATGGCGCAGCCAACCGTCAACCAGCGCCAAGGCGTCTCCCAGCGCCAGCGGCGCAGGCATGATGTTTTGCCGAGTGGAGAGGCGGGTGAAGCCCACAAGGACAATCCAGGCAAACCCCACGCCGGCGCTTTCGCGAAATGCTGTCTCAAGCCATCTGGACGCTCGCTCGTGGTTGGGACTGCGCTTGTTGACCGAATACAGCAGCAGATTGACGTCCGGCAGTTTCATGCGCCACGGGCCATCTTGGCGATGAGTTCCATGTCTTCAAGCTCGCCGGCCAACTGGTTGGCCTTGGTCAAATCCACCAACGGCACGCCCATGTCAAAGGTGCGTTGCACAAACTTGGGGATTTTTTTCGGCGGCACCGCCTTGGCGTGCAAAGGCACGATCTTCGCCACGGGTTTGTTGTGCCGCGTGATGATCACTTCTTCGCCCGCTTCTGCCCGCATCACGTACTCGCTGAGATGGGTTTTTGCATCGAACAATCCAACTGCGTGCATCACAATACTCCTTTTACCAATTTTGAAACAAAATTTGGTTGATTCAACCAGATTTTAGCACTTTTCACATCTTTCCGCAGGGCAATGGTCATGGAAATGAGAGCTCTGTATTGGGGATGTGCTGAAGTAAAATCCGGCTGCTTCACGCACAGTGTCGTGGCATGCAGGCGGGTGTAGTTCAATGGTAGAACGAAAGCTTCCCAAGCTTTAGACAAGGGTTCGATCCCCTTTACCCGCTCCAAATTTTTACTCAAATCGGCGCGATAGGGCGTTGCGCTTCCTAGCCGTGCTAAAGCACTGTCGTCGTCAGCGCGCCTTCTCTCACGCCGATTTGAGTAAAAATTCCGCTCCTGCACGCACGCCGCAAACATCCCAACTTCACGATGGCTGAACCTCTCAAAAACCATTTCGGCGTTGATGTGCCATCTGCCATCGCGGCCATGATTGCCGCCGTGCACCCGTCGTTTCCGGTCAAAAAATTCACGCGCGATGCCTTGACGGGCTACGAACTGCTGTCACTCACCGAACGCGGCTGGCACATCGCCCGCACGTTGCGCCTGCATCTGCCGGACGACTTCCCCAAGGCCGTTGATATTCTGGTGCGCTCCAGCAGCCAGCCTTCGGGCCGCAACTTGGGCTCTGGCATGGGCAGTTTCCTTTTCATGCCGCACTGCTTCTTCGTGGCCGAATATGGCTTGGCGCATTTCAACGAGTCCATGGCGGCGCAACATGCCCTCACGCAGCGATTCACCTGCGAGTTTTCGATCCGGCCCTATCTCATCAACCATCCGGAAAAAACTCTGGCGCAACTGCGCCAATGGGCGGCAGACCCGAACGAGCACGTGCGCAGGCTGGTCTCGGAAGGCACACGCCCGCGCCTGCCCTGGGCCATGCGCCTGCCCGCATTCCAGGCCGATCCGAAACCGGTGATCGAACTGCTTGAATTGCTCAAGGACGACCCGGCGCTGTATGTGCGCCGCTCGGTGGCCAACAACCTGAATGACATTGGCAAAGACCACCCCAAAGTGCTCAGTGACATCGCCAGACGCTGGCTGAAGGACGCCACGGCCGAGCGCGCGTGGATTGTCAAACACGCGCTGCGTTGGGCGGTCAAACAGGGCGATTCCGGGGCTCTGGGCGCCCTGGGTTTTGGCAAGACGGCACACGTAGCGCTCTCTGGCGCCACCATTTTCCCGAAGGAGCCGCGCATCGGCGGTGACGTGACGGTGGCATTTGAACTGCGCAACCCGATTGCGAAGCCGCAGAACGTGATGGTCGATTTTGCGGTCCACTACGTCAAGGCCAACGGCACTGCCCGCGCCAAGGTGTTCAAACTCAAAGCCCTGACCCTTGGCCCGGGCGAAACGGTGGCATTGCGCAAGAAGCTGTCTTTAAAAGAAATGACCACCCGCAAACATTTTGCGGGGCGGCACAAGGTAGATGCGGTGCTCAACGGAGAGGCTCAGCTGATCGGCCACTTTGAATTATTTGAAGAGGAGAACCAGCGCAATCAGTGAGAGGAAAGCCAGCAGCAACCGGCGGAACAGGACTTCGCTCAAATGCTGGCGCAGGCGCTTGCCCAGTGCCAGGCCGGCGAATACCGGCAACATGGCCAGCGCCGACACCGCCAGATCCACCCACCGGAACCGGCCGACAAGCGCCATGGCCAGGTACAGGATCGACGAGGTGCACAGGTAGATCGCGCTGATGGTGCCGACAAACACCTCGCGCGGCAGGCGCAAGGCCATGAGGTAGGTGACGATGATCGGGCCCGTTAGCGACGAGATGCCGCCCAGAATGCCCGAAAATCCGCCCACCGCCGCGCTGGCCCATTTTTCATGCCGGGCGGAAATGTTCAGGCGCGGATTGACGGCCAGCAGGAAAATGGCCAGCAGCAGCGCGGCGGCCAGCATGACATTGAGCGCGCGGGCCGAAAGGGCCAGCGTCATCGGCACAGTGATGGCCGTTGTGACCGCCGACGCCAGCAGCAACGGCATGAAACGGCGCACCTGCGACAGCGGCTCGGGGCTGTCTTTGAACTGCCACACGTTGGAAGCCAGCACCGGCACCGCCACCCAGACGATGGCCAGCGCCGGCCCGGCCTGCAGCGACAACAAAGGCACCACCACCAGCGGCAGGCCGATGCCCAAAGTGCCTTTGACCAAACCGCCGAGCACGAAGGCCAAGACGACAAACGCCATGACGGATGGGCTCAAATCGGCCGGTTGCATGGCATGCGGCAGACGCCAGCGTCAAATGACGAAAGACTCAAGCGATTCGGGCGCAAACAGCTCACGGGGTTCCATGAGCCTGGTCGAAAGCCCCTGCTCAAAGTGGTAACGCAGGAAGGTGCGCAGGGTGGCTTCGTTTTTCTCCAGGCCGTAGGGCCAGTAGTCGTCGCCCATCTCGCGTTTGACCTGCTCTACATGCGCCGTCAACCACGGCAACATGGCCTTGAGCGCAGCCGTGTCGGCCAGGTCTTCATAGGTGCGGCGCTGCGATTCCCTGAGGGCCTTCATCATCGACTGCGCCACCCAGCGGTTGGCCTCGTACACCTCGCGTTTGATGGCGATGGTGTGCATGATGGGGAAAATGCCGGTTTCCTTGAAGTAGTTGCGCTCGATGGGTTCAAAGTCTTCAAAAAGGCGCTTTACTTTTGCGTCACTCTTCAAAAAACTGGAGGGCATGCGGGCGGTGTAAAGCGCGTCAATTTCGCCGCTATGCAGCATCTGCGCCAGGGTCTGCTGGGGTCCGATTTGTTCGATCTTGATGTTGGGTGGCAGGTTCAGTTTGATTTTCTCGGACCGCCCCGGGGACTCTTCTCCGCCGGTGAAATAAGTCACACTGTCTACCGGCACGCCATAGTGATCTTGCAGGATGCCACGAATCCACACCGGCGCGGTCATCTGGTATTCGGGCGTGCCGACGCGTTTGCCGATCAGGTCTTTGGCCTCATTGATGCCGGCATTGGCGTTCACGTAGATGCAGGAATGGCGAAAAAACCGCGAGGGAAACACTGGGATCGCCACAAAGGGCCGGGGCTCCCTGAACATCGACACCGAATACGATGACAGCGACATTTCGGCCACGTCAAACTCCTGATGCCGCAACATGCGGAAAAAGGTTTCCTCCACCGGCATGTTGAGGTAGTTCAGGTCGATGCCATCGAGCTGCACGCTGCCGTCCATCAGGGCGCGGGTGCGGTCGTAATTCCAGCAGCCGAAGGTGAGTTTGAGTTTTG
>JANNEZ010000064.1:0-4713 GCA_031379255.1 Rhodoferax sp.
GTAGTCCACCGTGCGCGGCCCCAGCAGGCGCACGCCATCCAGCTCGCCGCGGTTCAGCATGAACTGCATGAAGCGGGCGTAGTCCATCGCGGTGGACGTGAGACCACCGCCGCCTGACTCAAACGCGACCGGCGCGCGAACGTCGAATACTTTCATCATCGGCGCACCGTCAGGGTCTTTCGAGAACGGCTCGGCAATTCTTGAATGCTGCTGCGCGGGCACCGAAAACCCGGTGTCATGCATGCCCAAGGGCGTGAAAACCCTGTCTTTCAGGCAGTCCCCCAAAGTCTGTCCACTGAGCACCTCGATCAGCCGCCCCAGTACGTCGGTGGCCCGGCTGTATTCCCAGGTGTTGCCAGGCTGGGCGATAAGCGGCATGGATGCCAGGGCCGGGACGAACTCGGCGTTGGCACGGTCGCGCAAGTCAGTCCTGATTCTTGCTTTGGCGTATTGCTTTTGAACCGGGCCATTGGCGAGAAACTCATAGGTCAGACCCGACGTATGGCGCAGCAGGTCCTGGATGGTCGCGGGGCGCTTCGCAGGATGCAGGGTATCCATGCCATTCACCGATTCCAGGACCTCCTGGCTGGCAAACTCCGGCACATATTTGGCAACGGGGTCGGACAACAGCAGCTTGCCCTGCTCGTACAGCATCATGATCGCCACTGAAACAAGCGGTTTGGTCATTGAGTAGATGCGGAACACCGAGTCCTTGGCCATGGGCGCCTGCGTGGCCGGGTCCTGATAACCCAGGCTTTCAAACAGCGCGATCTTGCCGTGCCGCGCAATCAGCGCCACGGCGCCGGGCAGGCGCTTGCGGTCGATCTCGTCCTGCAAAGCGGCCGTGAGCCGCGCGAGGCGTTCAGGAATAAAGCCGGCCTGTGCGGGCGAAGCAGTCTCCAAATGCGTTGAACTCTGTGCCATGTCACTGCCCATAACGCGACCGCGCCAGCGCCGCGCCGGCAGCCAACGCACGCAGTTTGCCTTCGGCAACGGCACGGCTCATCGGCGCCAGGCCGCAGTTGGTGCAGGGGAAGATGCGGTTTTTCGGCACAAACTGCAAGGCTTTGCCTATGGTGTCGGCCACCTGCTCGGCGGTTTCAATCTCGTCGCTGGCCACGTCGATCACGCCGACCATCACGTCCTTGCCGTCCAGCAGCTTCATCAGTTCCATCGGCACGTGCGAGTGGTAACACTCCAGGCTGACCTGTTGGATCGAGCTTTTGGCCAGCGCTGGAAACACCAGCTCGTATTGCCGCCACTCGTCGCCCAGTTTTTCTTTCCAGTCGTTGTTGGCCTTGATGCCGTAGCCGTAACAAATGTGCACTGCCGTGGTGCAGGTCAGGCCCTGCGCGGCGCGCTCCAGCGCCTTCACGCCCCAATCGGCGGCGTCTTTCATGTAGACATTGAAGGCCGGCTCGTCGAACTGGATGATGTCCACGCCGTCCGCCTGCAAGGCCAGCGCCTCCTGGTTCAAGAGTTCGGCGAACGCAAAGGCCATCTTGACCTTGTCGCCGTAAAAGCGGTCGGCCACCGTGTCCACAATCGTCATCGGACCGGGCAAGGTGAATTTGAGTTTCTTCTTCGTGTGGGCACGCGCCAATTGCGCTTCAAACGCATGCACACGGCCTTTGAGCTGGAGCGCAGACACCACCTGCGGCACCTGCGCGTCGTAGCGGTTGTCGCGGATGCCCATGGTGACTTTGTGCTCAAAGTCGATGCCCTCAACCTGCTCCAGAAAGCCGTGCACAAAATGCTGGCGCGACTGCTCGCCGTCTCCCACGATGTCCAGGCCCGCGTCTTCCTGCTCCTTGATCCACAACAGCGTGGCGTCGCGTTTGGCCTGCAGCAGCTCGTCGCCCTGAAGGCGCCACCGCGGCCACAGTTTTTGGGTTTCGGACAACCAGCCCGGCTTGGGCAAGCTGCCTGCGATGGCGGTTTCAAACATTTTCTGCTTCCTGCAGGGCGCGCCACATCACCTTGCCGCTGCCGCTCTTGGGCAACGCGTCAACAAACTGCACAGTGCGCGGTACTTTGTAAACCGCCATTGTTTCACGGCACCAGCCGATGATGTCTTCGCTGGTGGTGTTTTTGTGCGACGCGCGCAGCACCACCACGGCCTTGACCGACTCGCCCCGGTAACTGTCTTTAGTCGAAATGATGCAGGCTTCCTGGATGGCAGGGTGTTTGAACATCAGTGCTTCCACCTCCGCCGGCCAGACCTTGAAACCCGAGGCGTTGATCATGCGTTTCAAGCGGTCGGTGATGAAAAAATAGCCGTCTTCGTCAACCCGGCCCAGATCGCCCGATCGAAAAAAGCGCTTGCCTTCGAATTCGATAAACGCCTGCGCGGTGGCTTGCGGGTTCTGCCAGTAGCCCTCGAACACCTGCGGGCCGCGGATGATGATTTCGCCCTGCTCCCCCTGCGGCACCTCCAGCAGCGTTTGCGGATCGACCACGCGCGAATCGGTGCCAAAAATAGGGATGCCAAGGCACTGCTGCTTGGGGTTGTCGGGCGGGTTGTTGTGCGAGGGCGCCGCCGTTTCCGTCAGGCCGTAACCCTCCACATACCGCAGCCCGTATTGTTCAAACAGGCGCTGCGCCACCGCTTGCGGCATGGCCGCCCCGCCGCCGCCAATGCCGCTCAGGCTGGAGAGGTCGAAACTGGCAAAGTTGGGGCTGCCCAACAGGTCGATCACCATGGTAGGGATATTCGTCCAGCCGGTCACTTTCCAGCGGGAAATCATGCGCCCGGCCAGCTCGCGGTCCCAACGCGGCATGATGACCATGGTGACGCCCATGCGGATGCAGCCGTGCATCAGCGGCACGATGCCGGTGATATGGAACATCGGCACCACCATCAGCACCACTCCTTCGGGCGATCCGTTTGCCCACAGCCCCGAGGCAATGGCGTTGTGCATGATGCTGCTGTGTTTGTGCATGCAGCCCTTGGGCAGGCCAGTGGTGCCGCTGGTGTAAGGCAACAGCGCCAGATCATCCGGGCCCACCGTCAATGCCGGCGCAGCGGTGGCGACGCCCACGGCCCCTGCCCAGTCATGAACCTGCCCACCCAGCAGCACTGGCGCGGCATGGGGTGTCAACAACCAGTCCCGCCAGGCCTCCGGGGGCGCGTCATCGCCCGTGATGCTTGCGTCAAAGGCGTCGGTGAAGTGGGTCGTGATCAGGTGGTTCAGCCGGTCGCCCGGCGCCAGTGAATCACTGGCTTTGACCATCTCTGCCGCCAAATCCGCCGTGGTGAAGGCCACCTTGGCTTGCGGGTCGGTGATGTAGTGCCTCAGTTCCTCGGCGCGGTTCATCGGGTTGACCGGCACCACCACCGCGTTGGCCCGCAGAATCGCAAAATGCGCGATCACCAGCTGAGGGCAGTTTTGCATGGACAACACCACGCGGTCACCTTTTTCAACGCCAAGGCCCTGCAAACAGGCAGCCAGTCGCTCGGCCTTCCGGAGCAGTTCCCGGTAAGTGACCACTCGTCCAAAAAACACCAGGGCCGCTTTGAGCGGGTAACGCCGCGCGTTGGTTTCCAGGTTGTCCCACAAAGAGACATCAGGAATCGTGATGGAACGGGGGAGCCGCTTGGGCCAGAATTTGTAGTGGTTTTGCATGCGATTCGCAGTATCTTGAGGCGCCCATGGAGGGTCAATCGGGGTTTACCTCGTGCGTTTCACCCCATCGGTTTCAAAGGGGCTCGGTGCAAACCCGGTGGCTGGCATGGTTCCTGCGCAGCTATGATGCGCCGTTGATCCTGCACCATTCCGGGTGCAAACGCCCTGACTCTCAATTATTGGAGATTTCCATGACAGTAAACCCTATCAAACTCGCAGCCGCCGTGCTGGCCACATTGGGCGCAGCCGTGGCCCTGCCCGCCCACGCCGGCAAAACACTGGACGCCATCAAGGCGCGTGGCCAGGTGGTGTGCGGCGTCAACACCGGCCTGGCCGGTTTTGCTTCGGCCGACTCCTCGGGCAAATGGTCGGGCCTGGACGTGGACGTGTGCAAGGGGCTCGCAGCAGCAGTCCTGAACGATCCGGAAAAGGTCAAATACGTGCCGCTGAACGCCCAGCAGCGGTTCACTGCGCTGCAATCCGGCGAAGTTGACGTGCTGGCGCGCAACACCACCTTCACTCTCACCCGCGACGCATCACTGGGCCTCACCGCCACCGTGGTGAACTATTACGACGGCCAGGGCTTCATGGTGCCCGTCAAGACCAAGATGAAGAGCGCCAAGCAGCTCAAGGGCCAGACCGTGTGTGTGCAGTCCGGCACCACCACCGAGAAAAACCTGACCGATTACTCCAAGGCCAACAACCTGAACATCAAACCGGTGGTGTTCGAAAAACTCGAAGCCGCCGAGAACGCCTATTTCACCGGCCGCTGCATTGCCTACACCACCGACGCGTCCGGACTGTCGTCGACCCGCAGCAAGGTGGCGAAAGACCCCAAGGAACACATGATCCTGCCCGAGTTGATCTCCAAGGAGCCGCTCGGCCCGATGGTGCGCCGCGGTGACGACGATTGGTTCGCGATCGTCAAGTGGGTGATCTACGGCACCATGGAAGCCGAGGAGTACGGTGTCACGCAAGACAACGTCGACCTGATGAAGGCCACCAGCACCGACCCGGTGGTGCAGCGCCTGCTGGGCGGCGGCAACGAGGACACCGGCAAGCTGCTGGTTCTGGACAAGGACTGGAT
>JANNEZ010000085.1:0-5672 GCA_031379255.1 Rhodoferax sp.
CGCCATGGACCTCGCGCCAGCGCACCACCGCGCGGGCCACGCTGCCAGAGAGGCCGGACACGCGCGCGAGCAGCGGCACGCTGGCCGTGTTCAAGTCCACGCCGACACGGTTCACGCAGTCTTCCACCACCATCTCCAGGCTTTTGGCCAGATCTGTCTGGTTCACGTCGTGCTGGTACTGGCCCACGCCAATGGCTTTGGGGTCGATCTTCACCAGCTCGGCCAGCGGGTCCTGCAGGCGCCGCGCGATGCTGGCCGCGCCGCGCAGGCTCACGTCCACGTCGGGCATTTCGCTTGACGCGAATTCGCTGGCGGAATAGACCGAAGCACCGGCTTCGGAGACCACCACCTTCTCGATCTTCATCTGAAGCCTGGCGGCCAGCGCCTTGATCAATTCACCGGCCAGTTTGTCGGTCTCACGGCTCGCAGTGCCGTTGCCGATGGCAATCAGGTTGACGCCATGTTTGTGCGCCAACAGGCCCAGCTGGTGCAAGGAACCTTCCCAGTCTTTGCGCGGCTCGTGCGGGAACACGGTGGCGGTGTCCACGAGTTTGCCGGTGGCGTCCACCACGGCGACTTTCACGCCGGTGCGGATGCCTGGGTCCAGGCCCATCACCACACGCGGTCCTGCGGGCGCCGCCAGCAGCAGGTCACGCAGGTTGTCGGCAAAAACCTTGATGGCGACTTTTTCTGCTGACTCGCGCAGGCGGGCGAACAAATCGCGCTCGATCGACAAGCTCAGCTTGACGCGCCAGGTCCAGGCCACACTTTTGCGGATCAGTTCGTCGGCCGGGCGGTTTTGGTGTTTCCAGTTCAGCGCCAGCGCAATGCGGGCTTCGGCCAAAGACACTTGTGGGGTGTACCCAATCGTTGAAATTGCACTTTTTGCAGGCAATTTTGATCCTGAATCAGGAGCTGATTGTTTTTGTTTTACGTGACTTGATGCCGAATTTAAATCAATAACATCAGGTGAAATAAGTTTTGCATCCAGAATATCCAGAGCCCGCCCGCGGAACACTGCCAAAGCGCGGTGTGAGGGCACCCGGCCCATCGGCTCGTCGCAGTCAAAATAGTCGCGAAACTTCGCCACCTCGGGGTCGTTTTCATTCTTCCCATCCAGCAGTTTCGACCTGAACAAACCCTGCTCCCACAACCATTCGCGCAAGCTTTGCACCAGCGCCGGCAGCTCGGCCCAGCGCTCCGAAAGAATGTCACGCACGCCGTCCAGCACGGCTGGCACGGTGGAGAAATCGGGCTGTTTGTCGCCGGTTTCAAGCGCCTTTTTGTCGGCCACGTCCACGGGAATCACGTAAGCCTGGGCTTCGGTGGCGGGCGTGAGCGTCGGGTCGGCAAACAGGGCGTCTGCCAGCGGCAACAGGCCCGCCTCGATCGCCAATTGCCCCTTGGTGCGGCGCTTGAGCTTGAAGGGCAGGTACAGGTCTTCCAGCGCCTGCTTGGTAGTGGCGCCGTGCAGCGCAGCCAGCAAGGTGGGGGTGAGCTTGCCCTGCTCGTCTATCGCCTTGATGACCACCTGCAGGCGGTCGTGCAACTCGCGCAGGTAAGCCAGGCGCGCCTCCAGCTCGCGCAGCTGGATGTCGTCCAGCCCGCCGGTAGCCTCTTTGCGGTAACGGGCGATGAAGGGCACCGTGGCCCCGCCATCGAGCAGCTCGACAGCGGTTTGCACCTGGTGGGCGGAAACGCGGATTTCCCGGGCGAGTTGGGCGACGAGCTGGGCAGACAGGGCTTGGGACGTGGAGGACATGCGGGAAGAAAAAGCAGCCGGTCACCGGGGGTGACGGAAAAAGTTCAAAGATTCAACGAGGCCGCGAGTTTGCCACATTGGCGGGCCTGCCTCAACTCGGCTTGAGCACTTCGCCAAAATCGAGTTCAAAACCGCGGATACGGACTTCGCTGAAGCGGCCCAACACGTCCATTCCCAGCAACACTTTGATGTTGTCGTCCCGCGAGGGCAGAAAATCAATGACCTTCACGCCGGCAAATCTCGCAAACTCAACCTTGTCGTTGCCAAGAAGCGACAAATCGACGTAATGCACATAACACTCGCGCACCCCGCCAATACCAAACTGGTTGGCCCGGTCCCACGGTTCAGCGCCTATTTTTTCAAGGAATTCCTTGCAGACGCAGGTGCGGGTTGCGCCTGTATCCACGAGCGCCAGCGTATGGACAGACCGGGGGTCGTCACCATTGACACAGTCTTCGGCTGCTTGCGTCAGCTTGATGCGGATGACGAGTTTGGGTTTGTCTTCGTCTTCACGTTCACTGAACACACGCACCAGCGGCGCGTTTGAGGCAGTCACGCGGACTGGAAATGCGAAAACCACCCCAGTTCGGCGGTTTGGGGCTTTTCAACGGTTTGCACGGAAAAAAGGCGATCCGGGTACCGGCGCTTGCCTTCGCGAATAGCCTCGACTGCCGTCGGGAAAATTTCTTCCAGTTGGCGGTTGCGCATCAAGGCGGCCTTGCCATGGTGGGCGATCAAAATTTGAGGCAGCACCAGCTGGAATGCCTCAAAATTTTCGTCAATGATTTGCTCGCGGGTGGGAGCGGTGGCAGTGGTCATGGATCCGGTTGCAAAGTGGCCTGAAGGCCTGTTTAACGATGTTACTCAGTCTCAGGAAGACATGTCAATGAATTCTTTCGTCGCTCAATTGACATAAAGCCTTGATTTTATTGGATTTATTGATTTTTGAGGCAAAACTCGATCCAATTTTCTTCGGCCTAACCTGTCAAAACCTCCACCTGCGGAAGCTTGGCCATGGCCTTGTCAAAGCTCAGCGTCAGGTCACACCCCAACTGGGCGTTTTGCACGGCGATCAGGCAGTCTGAAAAATCTGCTGCTGTCGAATTGAAGAGCGCTGCGGCCTGGCTGGTGGCCTCGCGGTTTTCAAAACGGAACGTCTGCGCAGACAACAACTGCGCCAACAAATCCTGCATGGCCTTGCGGTCAAAACCGTAGACACGGCGCAGTGTCCAGAGTGTTTCAACCAGAACGATGTTGTTCAGCAGCACGGATTCGGGCACGGTGTCGAAGGGCTCCAGGCGCCGCGCCACCCGTGCCGCCTGCGCTGTGTCGTCTTGCGTCAACAGGCGGATCAGAGCATTGGTGTCCAGGCCGATCATGCTTTGGCTTTGGCCGGCGCTCTGGGCGCCAATTTTGGCTTTGGATTCAGCGCGGCCGCCGTTGCCAGCACGGCCTCGTTCATCGCGTCAACGCTCACGGCGGTTTGCCCGGGCCTTTTGAGCAGGCCCGCCAGGCCCAGGGCAGTGTTGGTGACAGGCCTGGCCAGCAACCAGCCCTCAGCGTTTACGTGAAAATCCAGCCGGCTGCCCGCCTTGAGGCCGAGTTGATCCCGGATGTCCTTGGGCAGCGTGAGCTGGCCTTTGCTGGTCAGGGTGGCAAGCATGGAATTCCTTTCAATTTGTCATTCGTAAGGAATTTACAATTTTTCCGTACGAATCGCAAGATCAAGGAATTTGCCCGCCACCCTTCTCACGGCCCATCCACGGCGAACCGCCAGAGCCTCTATTTGATGCGCCTGAGCTCGCTGCGCGGGTTGAAGGTGCCGTTTTGATCCTTGCGCGTCCCGCCAATTATGGTCATGGTGTCGCCCGCCAAATCAATGCTTGAAGTGAACTGCGCGCCCGTCCGCGCCGAATGTGATGCGGCGTCAATTTTTGTCATGAGGGATTTGGCGCCCTCGTCCACCGAATACGTGCCGAAATAAGCGATCACAAATGCATCGGGTTTGCGCGGGTCGGCGCCCGACAGCGCCGGCTGCACATCGCCGATGAGGATGCTGGTGACGCGCCCAGTGCTGTCAAACACGATGCTTCCCCGAGGGGTACCCCAGGGGTTGTTGCGCTTGCCGTCCTCGTACACGTCAACTATTGACGTGTAAATCCAGGTGCCCACCAAGGCCTGTTGCAGCGCTTTTTGTTGACTGGTGGCAAAACCCGGCGCAAAGACCAGAGCGATTGCCACCAACACCGATTGCCCGAAAAAACGTCCTGCTTTCATTGATTGCTCCTTATTGAGTGGAAGTTTCAAAATGCGCGTGGAAAGCGCGCAGCAATAGGCTACTCCGCTTTGGGGTGCAAAGCCAGTTCGGTCTACTCAAGAATGAGGACGCTGCAGCGCGGTTCAGGCAGGCGGCTGGGCCTCCGCACGCGCCAGGTTCAGCGCCAAGAGCCGCTGCAGGATTTCGTCATCCGTCATGGCTGGGGTGTAGTCGGCCCAGCCGTAGGCGGCGGCAACGGCGGCGTCCAGCGTCTCGTGCGCGGCGTTCAGCCACGCGGGGCGCAGGTTGTAGAGGATGGTAAGCGTGCGTTTCTGCAAGGCTTTCAGGTCGGCTTCAGACAGCCCGGGTTTGGGCTCGATGCGGTCTGGGTAAGGGCTGGTTTCCATGCCCAGCGGCACCACCTCGGGCACCCGGCGCGTCCACTCGGGCGGGTTGAGCCAGGCTTCCCGCAGGTCGTTGAGCCGTTTGGCGGCGACGGCGATCTGGGTAGCTGTCTGTTTCAAATCGTCTGAATTCACCAGACCAGCGATGGTTGACGCCGCTTCGCTCTGTCCAGGCGGCGGCAGCCCGGACGCTGGGCGCTCATACGCTGCGCTTCGCTTGCTTTTTAAAATCGCGCCCATCGTCCGGTCAGCCCCCGCCTTGCCCTCTGGCTGGCCTTTGGCCGGAATCAGCGCCCCGCCCTGCACTGCCTCGGTTTGCTGGTGCGCTGTGTCGGCGGGTGTGAGGCCAGTGGGGAAGGGAAAGGTTTCGAAGCAGGTGGTGGGGGTGTAGCGCGGCCTGTCTTCCAGCGACGTGCCCATGCGCAGCGACCAGAGTTCGTGGAAGCGGCTGTGCAAGATGCCGAAAGTGGTGTCGTCGGCGCGGGCAGTGACGCACACCGCATGACTTGCCAGCACGCAAACCGGACGCCATACCCAAAGCCGATGCTTGGCCACAATTGACGTAGCGATAAACCGAGGCGTTGCGACAAGTGCAGCGCGCATGTCGGGAGCTGTACGAGCATGCAACCACCATTTGCGTCGCTCGGCCTCGTTGCGCACCGAGTCCTTCTCAGGCTTTACAACACGTCGGACATAGTCAAACGGTATTTCAAACAACGAAGACTCAGCCTCTGTACTCGTTACGCCGAAATCGACGATCCAAGTATCCGACGGCGATTTCACGAGATCCGAGCCGTTAATCCACGGTTTGACGACTTCAGCGCTACTGCGACCGTGAGGGTTGGGCTGTTGAAGCCATGCCCTGGCCATATTCCCAGGAACGTCGAAACTTGCTTTCTTTGATGTGCCAACAAAACACGCATCTTGATTTGCGCTGATGCGGCAGGCTGATGTGACGTCAATTGACGTGCCGTGCGTCGTACCAGCAGAAAGATCGGTGTGAATTTCGGTGACGATCTTCCCGTCAAGTATCGGGGGTTGTGAGGCGTGCCCAAATGCAATCAAAGATACCCGGACTGCAGCTCCGTCGTTTACCCAGCCTTCGTCACTCCAAGCCTCGTAAATTCGAGTGGTTTTCGAAATCGCGTCCAGCACAGCACGGTTTTTGCCACCGCGAATCGAATTGGTCGCAACCAACCCAGCTGCGCCCAGCGCATTGGTTTCAATCGCTTTTCGCGCTTTCTCAAAC
>JANNEZ010000131.1:0-10547 GCA_031379255.1 Rhodoferax sp.
GGATGGTTGCGATGTAGGTGCCGTAGTCGGTGATGCCAAACATGGTTGATGATGAAATGATTGGCCTTCAGCCTTATGACGAAATGATATGCGGCGAAACGTCAGGTGGCTCAGGCTGGCGCCACGGTTCGTCATTTTGTCATCGAAGCGGCACCCGCCGCGAGGTCATTTCGTCATTTCGTCATTTTGCGCATCCAGACGATGCAGCGCTCGGCGTCCAGGCCCGGAACGGCGAGGTGTTCCACGTGAAACACCTCGATGGCTGGCGCCCGCTCGCCCAGAGCCGCCACCTCATCAGCCGGGCGTTTGCCCTTCATCGCCAGCCAGACGCCGCCTTCCGCCAGCGCGCCAGCAGACCATTCGACGAAGTCCGCCAGGGTGGCAAATGCCCGCGAACAGATCACGTCGTATTTGGCCTCAGCCTCTCCACCCAGGTTTTCAACCCGTTTGTGCAGACCGCGCAGGTTCGGCAGCCTGAGTGAGACCGCAACCTGGTTGATGAATGCCGCCTTTTTGGCGACCGTGTCAACACAGTCCACTTGAATATGGGGGCAACAAATGGCGATCACTATGCCGGGAAGGCCGGCACCTGAGCCAACGTCCAGCACCCGGAATGCAGGACCGGCTCGGTTGTCGTCAGAGCCGTCCCGTGTGTAGGCCATGGCCGCCAGCTGGCGACGCAGCGGCGCGACCGCCGCCAGGCTGTCCAGCAGGTGATGCGTCAGCATTTGCGCCGGCTCCCGCACCGCCGTCAGGTTGTAAACCTTGTTCCATTTCTGGATCAAATCACGGTAAGCCAGAAGCGCATCGGCCTGCGGCCTCGTGATCGGCAACGCGAGCCGGTCGGCGCCGTCTAGAAGTTGCTGAATCACGATAAAGTTATCGCATTTCTTTGATCGCCTTGCCAGACACCGTCAAGCAGCAAGCGGGTCAATCGCTGGCAGCGCAGCCTCCGCCACAACAGCAAACTGGGGGTATCCCCGTTTTTTCAGATGCACCAGCAGCAGCGATATGCTCGCCGGTGTGATGCCTGAAATGCGCGAAGCCAGTCCCAGGGTTTCCGGCCGCTGTTTGCTCAGTTTTTGCCGGGCTTCGATCGATAGGGCGCGCACCTGCAAGTAGTCCAGATCGTCTGGCAACTTGAGGTGTTCAAAGTAGGCGGCCCGCTGGACCTCGGTGCGCTGGCGGTCAATGTAGCCCGAGTATTTGACGGCAATTTCCACCTGCTCGCTCACTTTGGGGTCGTCAAAAGCGCCCTCGAGCGCGTATTTGCCGCCGTCCAGCGACATCAACCCGCTGTAGCTCACATCGGGGCGGCGCAACAAATCGACGAAGTTGTGTTCGTGCTCCAGCGCCTTGCCAAACACGCGCTCCGCTTCGGCCGATTGCAGGTTTTTGGGGCTGACCCAGAGGCCGCGCAAGCGTTCTGTTTCACGTGAAACAGCGTCGCGCTTGCGGCTGAAAGCGCCCCAGCGGGCGTCGTCCACCAAGCCCAGCTGCCGGCCAATTTCCGTGAGGCGCATGTCGGCGTTGTCTTCCCTGAGCTGCAGGCGGTATTCGGCCCGGCTGGTAAACATTCGGTAGGGCTCACTCACACCCTTGGAAATAAGGTCGTCCACCAGCACACCAAGGTAGGCCTGGTCCCGGCCCGGCACCCACGTATCTTGCTGCCACGCGCCCGCATTTTTGGATTGCGCCCCGGCTTGCAGGGCGGCGTTGATGCCAGCAAACATTCCCTGGGCCGCCGCTTCCTCGTAACCCGTAGTCCCGTTGATCTGCCCGGCGAAAAACAAAGCACCGATGGCTTTCGATTCGAAGCTGCTTTTCAGCCCGGTCGGGTCAAAATAATCGTATTCGATCGCGTAACCGGGCCGCAATATGTGCGCATTCTCCAGCCCGGCCATCGAACGCACCAACTCGTACTGGATGTCAAACGGCAAACTGGTGCTGATGCCATTCGGGTAATACTCGTTGGTCGTCAGCCCTTCGGGTTCCAGAAAAATCTGGTGGCTGTCTTTGCCGGCGAAGCGGTTGATCTTGTCTTCCACACTCGGGCAATAACGCGGCCCGACTCCGTCGATCTTGCCGGTGAACATGGGGCTGCGGTCAAAACCCGAACGGATGATGTCGTGGGTGCGCTCATTGGTGTGGGTGATCCAGCACGGCATTTGTGCAGGGTGCATGTCGGCACGGCCCATGAAACTGAACACCGGCATATTTGGCGACTCGGCACCCTCCATCCCGTCCCCCGGCTGGCGCACACACTTGGAAAAGTCAATCGTGCGCCCATCCAGGCGCGGCGGCGTGCCGGTTTTCAAACGGCCTTGTGGCAGTTTCAACTCCTTCAGGCGTGCGCTCAACGACACCGCCGGCGGGTCACCCGCTCTGCCCGCCGAATAGTTGTTCAAGCCGATGTGGATCTTGCCGTCCAGAAAAGTGCCGGCCGTCAGCACCACGGTGCGGCTTTTGAAGCGGATGCCGACCTGCGTGACCGCACCGACCACCCGGTCGCCCACAACCATCAGGTCATCCACCGCCTGTTGGAACAGCCACAAATTCGGCTGGTTCTCCAGGCGCCGCCGGATCGCCGCCTTGTACAAAACCCTGTCGGCCTGCGCCCGCGTGGCGCGCACCGCCGGGCCTTTGCTCGAATTCAAAATGCGGAACTGGATGCCGCCTTCGTCGGTGGCCAACGCCATGGCGCCGCCCATGGCGTCCACTTCCTTGACCAGATGGCCCTTGCCAATGCCGCCAATCGACGGGTTGCAACTCATCTGGCCCAGGGTTTCAATGTTGTGGGAGAGCAGCAGCGTTTTGCAGCCCATGCGCGCAGAGGCCAGCGCGGCCTCGGTGCCCGCGTGGCCGCCACCGACCACAATCACGTCAAATTCTTCGGGGTAGTCCATGGGTTTTCCTCGCGCCCAAACGGGCTCAGGCCTCTATCAATTCTGTGGTCAATCCTGCCGCCCGCGCAGCCTGCGCCTGCCGGCGGTCCGCCGTCACAAACACATCCACGTAGGCGGCTTGCGCCGTGCCAATATGCAGGGCATCCATGGCCCGCAGGCGAACCCGCTGCATCGCCTGGATGGCAAAAGCCTCCACGCGCCGGTCCAGCGGGATCACGGCAAATTCGGCGAACTCGTCGCGCATGACGGTCATGATCCCGCTGTAGTCCTCTTCGTTCAACATGCCATCATGGCGCTGGCGGTTCAGGGCCGATGCCAATTCCGCCAGGCAGTGGGCAGCCACCACCACCGCGTCGGCTTTGTCGCCAATCGCCAAAACCTGGTCGCGCCCCAACTCCCGGTTGTAGCGCTTGAACAGCGCCGACGAATCGAACAACACCCGGTTCACCAGCCACTCTCCCGCTCTTCAATGATGAGCCGGGCGCCGGTTTTGCCATCGGGCCGGACGATGTTCAGCGGTTTGATGGGCCGCTTCCACGCCGGCAGTTTTTCGGGCTCCAGCGCGGGCGGCCGCAATTCCGCCACCAGCTTGCCATGCCGCAAAATGCGCACGGTTTCACCCTTCTCCACCAGGTCAATCATGGCGGAAGCGCGGGCACGGAACTCACTCAAAGCGACAGTTTGCATTTTGTACAAAATACTTAGTTTTGTACATTTTAACACATTACCGCTCGCTCCGGCGCGTCCGAGGCCAAGGCCCGGCGAAGGCCTTCAGCGGGTCAAAACGGGTAGTGCCGCTCGGTCATCTGGATCGTGATCCAGCGCAGCTCGGTAAACTCGGCCACCCCCGCCTTGCCGCCAAAACGCCCGATGCCGCTGCCCTTGACGCCGCCAAAAGGCATTTGCGCTTCGTCGTGCACCGTCGGGCCGTTGATGTGGCAGATGCCCGAATCAATGCGCCGGGCGACTTGCATCGCGCGGGCGATGTCTTTGCCAAACACGGCAGCGGAGAGCCCGTATTCATTGTCATTGGCGCAGGCAATGGCCTCCTCGGTGCTTTTCACCCGCACGATGCATTTCACCGGGCCAAAGGTTTCTTCGTGGTAGATACGCATGGCGGGCGTCACGTGGTCGAGCACCACGGCCGGCATCAGCGTGGTGTCCACCTTTTCACCACACAGCAGTTTGGCGCCTTTGGCCAGCGCGTCGTCAATCAGCGCATTGCAATGCGTGACGGTGCCCATGCCGATGACACTGCCCAGCACCACGGGCTCAGGCTTGCGCGGGTCGCCCAGGGGCAGGTTTCTGGCCTTATCGGCAAACTTTTTGGCAAAGGCATCGGCGATTTTCTGGTCGACGATGATGCGTTCGGTGCTCATGCAAATCTGGCCGCTGTTGGCAAACGCGCCAAAAGCCGCGCCATTCACGGCGTCGTCCAGATCCGCGTCGTCCAGCACCACCAGCGGGGCCTTGCCGCCGAGTTCCAGCACCACCGGTTTCAGGTACCGGGCGCAGGTCATGGCGATGATTTTGCCAACCTTGGTGGAACCCGTGAAGTTGACACGCCGCACGGCCGGGTGCGCCACGATGGCCTCCACCACAGCGCCCGCATCGGCTGGCGCATTGGTGATGTAGTTCACCACGCCCGCCGGAAAACCCGCCTCCTGAAACGCTTCAATGATGAGCTGGTGCGTGCGCGGGCAATTTTCACTGCCCTTCAGGATCACCGTGTTGCCACAGGCCAGCGGTGTGGCAATCGCCCGCACCCCCAGGATGATCGGCGCGTTCCACGGCGCGATGCCCAGCACCACCCCGGCGGGCTGGCGAATGCCCATGGCCAGGCTGCCGGGCACGTCAGACGGAATCACCTCGCCGCTGATTTGCGTGGTGAGCGACGCGGCCTCGCGGATCATGCCTGCCGCCAAAAACACGTTGAAGCCCGCCCACATGCCGGTGGCGCCGGTCTCGGCGGGCACCGACACCATGAACTCCGGTGTTTTGGCTTCAAGTTTGTCGGCGGCCTTCAACAGCAGGGCTCGGCGCTCGCCCGGCCCAGTTTCAGACCAGGTCTTGAAGGCCTCTGCCGCCGCTTCCACGGCCATCACCGCGTCGGCGGGCGTGGCGGCAGGCGCCCGTGTCGCCACCGTTCCATCGAGCGGGTTGCGCCGCTCAAAGGTGGCGTTTTTTTCGGCCGTGACTTTCAGGCCGTTGATGAGCATGGACATGTCGGACATGGTTGTTCTCCTGTTACTGTGGCGTCTCAACGAAACGCGTCATTGGACCGAAGGGTGCGCACCGCCTCGCGGGCCGTGGTGGTCTGGTCACTGGCGGCGCCCAGATAGGTTTCCTGGATCACACTGGAGCGCGACAACAGCCGGGCCGGACCGCTGGCGACAACCGCCCCGCGCTCCAGCACATACGCCCGGTCTGCCACCGCCAGCGCCTTTTTGACGTTTTGCTCCACCATCAATACCGTGGTGCCCGCATCGGCGATGCGCCGGGCAATCGCCAGCACCTCGGCCACCATTTTGGGCGCCAGCCCGAGTGAAGGCTCGTCCAGCATCAAGAGGCGCGGCTGGCACACCATGGCGCGGGCAATGGCCACCATCTGCTGCTCGCCGCCGCTCATGGTGCCCGCCAGCTGGTTGCTGCGTTCACGCAGCTTGGGGAAATCGTCCATCACCTGCTGCACCCGGCCCGCGCGCTGGTCTTTGGGCGCCAGCCAGCCGCCCAGTTCAAGGTTTTCCAGCACCGTCATTTGCGGGAACAGTTGCCGCCCCTCGGCCACCAGGGCGATGCCGGCGGCCACAATCTCATGCGTCTTTTCGGGCAGGTCGTCGCCATCCAGCAGCACTTCGCCGGCAAACGGAATCAGGCCATTGAGCGCGCGCAACAGGGTGGTTTTGCCCGCGCCATTGGGGCCGAGAATGACGGTCAGGCCGGGGTTCACATCCAGGCTCAAGCCACGCAACACGGCAATCGGCCCGTAACCGGCGCTTAAGCCTCGCACCCGCAGTTTGGCCTGGGCGCTTCGGCCCAGCTCAAAACCGGGTTGGTGCCACATCATGCTTCCACCATCTCGTCACCCAGGTAGGCCTCGATCACTTCCGGGTTGCGCGTCACCTCCACTGGCGTGCCGTCGGCGATCACCCGCCCCTGGTGCAACACGATGACGCGTTCCACGTGGCGCAGCAGGGTTTTGACAGCGTGTTCAATCCACACCACCGTCAGGTCCAACTCGTCGCGCAAGCGGCGGATCAACCGTGCCATGTCTTCCACTTCCGACTCCGTCAGCCCCGCCGCCACCTCGTCGAGCAAGAGGATGCGCGGGCGTGTGGCCAGCGCCATGCCGATCTCCAGCAGGCGTTGTTGCGACGGCGTGATGGCGCCAGCGGGCAAGGCAGCAAGGTCCGCCAGGCCGACCAGGCGCAGGATGCTGGCGGCGTCCTTCAAGGCCCAGGGCACACCCTGTTCATCGCCCCACAACAGGTATTTGCGGGGTCTTCGCCCGGCGAATTTGAGGCCGAATTCAAGGTTGGCCAGCACCGGCATGTCGCCAAATACGCGTGGTGTCTGGAAGGTGCGGGCGAGGCCGTGCCCGGCAAAACGGTGCGCGCCTTGGCCCGCCAGGTTGCGGCCGTCCAGCAGCAGCCGGCCCGATGTAGGCTCCTGCACGCCTGACATCGCATTGAAAAACGTTGTTTTCCCCGCGCCATTGGGGCCGATGATGCCGACCAGCTCGCCCGAGCGGAAACGGGCGCTGACAGCATCCACCGCCACCAGGCCGCCGAAGCGCACGGTGATCTTGTCTGCTTCAAGTAAACAGGATGAAGCAAGCATGGCGTTGTTACAGCACAAGCCGGCGCTTCTTGCGGCGCAGCTTGTCACGCGCCTTGTCGCCGCTCCACTCGTATTTGCGCACGGCCCACCAGGTTTTGGTTTCGTCGCGCCAGCCCTTCCAGCTGTCCCAGCGCAAAGACGCCAGGCCGCCGGGCAAATACAGCACACACAGGATCAGCAACAGGCCCAGCGCCATCATGTAAACCTGCGGCGCCTGCAGGCGCAAGGTTTCCGCGAGCAGGCTGAACACAATCGCCGCAATCAGCGGGCCCCACAGCGTGACAGCGCCGCCAATCAGCGCGATCAGCACGGTCTGGAAACCAATGAAGGGGTTGAATACCGTGTGCGGGTCGATGTAGGTCCAGCGCACCGACATGGCGGCGCCCACTGCCCCGGCCACGGCAGCCGTCATGGCGAACCCGGCAATCTTCACCAGGCGGGTGTTCACGCCCAGTGTCTGCGCCCGCTGCTCGTCGGCCCCGATGCCCAAGAGCGCAATGCCGAAGCGTGTGCGCCGCACCCAGATCGACAGCGCCACCGTGCCCGCCGCCAGCGCCAGCACCGTGAGGTAAATGGTGTCGCGCTCGGGCACCACGCTGAGCACCCGGCCCACCGTGCCGGTGACGGTTTTTTCAAAATAGGTCACCGCATGGCGGATTAGCTCGGTCATGCCGAAAGTCAACACTGCAAAATAGGTGCCGCGCAGGTGCAGCACCGCAGCGCCCATCACCACCGCCACCACGGCCGCCAGGCCCGCGCCCAGGGCGATGCTTTGCAGCCAGCCAAACTGCTCGAGCGCCAGTGCGCTGGTGTAGGCCCCAATGCCAAAAAACGCCGAGGTGGCCAGCGAGAGATACCGCGAGCTGCCACAAAACAGGCCCCAACTGCTGGACAGCGCCACGTACATCAGGCAGGTCAGCGCCATCGACACCATGAACTCGCTGCCGAAATACGGCAAGGCCAGGGCCCAGCCGATCAGGCCCAACAGCACCGTCAGATCGCGCGTCAACAATTGTTTGTCAGTCATTGCTTGACTTCATGCCCGCGCAAACAGGCCTTTGGGCCGCAGCAGCAACACCCCGATGAACACACTGTAGGACAGCAGCGCCTTCAGCGACGGGTTGGTGTAGTGCATGCCGATCGCCTCCACCACACCCAACAGCAGGCCGCCCGCCAGCGCCCCGCCCATGCTGCCAAACCCGCCCAGGGTGATGACGATCAGCGCGGTGACGGTGTAGGGCTCGCCCATCGACGGTGAAATGGTGTAGGCCATCGACAACAGGCAGCCCGCCACGCCCGAGAGCCCGAGGCCAATGCCAAACATCAGCGGGTGCAACACGCGGGTGTTGATGCCCATGAGTTGCGCCCCCACCGGGGACTGCATCAGCGCCCGCACACCTTTGCCCAGCAGCGTCATGCGCAGGAGCAGGATCATGCCCACGGCAAAAACCAGCGCCAGGGCGAACACCAGCAGCTTGTTGGCGGCAAACTGCATCGTGCCGAACTTCACCGGATCGGTCAGGTAGTCATACCCCCGCAGGTCGCCGCCCCACAACCAATTGACGAAGTTCTGCACCAGGAACATCAGGCCAAAAGCCACCATCAGACCGCGCGCCTCAAAAATGTCCAGATTGGGTGACGTGGCGGTAAGCCGCCTGAAACACAGGAAGTGGATCGCCAGGCCCAGCGCCATCAGCACCACAAACGACACCGGCACCATCAACACCGGCGACAGCCCAAAAGAAGTCTGCGTCATCCACGTCAGGTAGGCGCCCACCATCAGGAACTCGCCATGCGCGATGTTCAGGATGCGCATCAGGCCGTATTGCAGGTTCAGCCCGAGGGCGACGAGCGCGTAGATACCCCCGGTGATGAGACCGGAGGCGATCAGCTCAAACCAGGCAGAGGCCGACAGAGCGCTTATTTCCAGGCCGGTTTCGCGGCGTTCAATTTGGCGGTGGCCACTTTCTGTGGCCACACCACCTCAAACTCGCCGTTTTGCCACTGGCTCACCGTGCCCGGTGTCGCCGTGTTCTCGCTGCCAGTGAACTTGATGTCGCCAATGATGGTTTTGTGCGTGGTGTTGGCCACGTAATCGCGCATGGCCTTGCGATCCAGGCCGACTTTGGCGACTGCGTTGGTGATGATCTCCAGCCCGGCCCAGCAGTGGCCGCTGGCCCAGCGGTCAGGCTCTTTGGCGGCGCCAAATTTCTTCACATGGGCGTCAAAATAGGCTTTGGCCGCCGGGCTGGTTTTACCGTTCCACGAACCCATGCCCAACACGCCCTCAGCGCCCGCTGACGTCATCACATTGCGATAGAGCTGGAAGGCCGTGCCGACTGAGGCGTAGAAGAATTTGGGGTTGAAGCCGATCTCTTTGGCCTGGCGGCTGACCAGAATGGTGTCTGGCGGGTAGGTGAAGCCGACAAACGCATCGGGGTTCTTGTCCTTGATGCTGCGCAGCGTGGGCGAGAGGTCTTTCACGCCGCCGGGGTAACTGGTGTCCTGCAGCAGCGAGATGCCGCTGCCCGCCAGCGCCACCTTGAGCGCCGCGTAGTTCTCCAGGCCAAACAGGTCGTCCACATAGACGCAGGCCAGGGTCTTGGCGCCGCTGGCCTTGAGCATGTCCACCAGCGCGTCGCACATGGCTTTGGGTTGTTGCAGGAGCAGGAAGAAGTAGGGCAGCTTCATCTCCACCAGGCGGCGCGACAGGGCCGTGGGCGCGAGGAAGGGGTAACCAAAGCGGTTGGCCAGGGGCGCCACGGCAAAGTTGGCATTGCTGCCCCACGGTGGCAGGACGATGTCCACCTTGTCGCTGCCCATCAGTTTTTCATAGGTGCGCACCACCGTTTCCACGTCGCTGCGGTCGTCGCTGCTGATCAGCTCGACCGGGCGCTTCACGCCCTTCACGTTCAGGCCGCCCGCCGCGTTTTGCTGCTCGGCCCAGAGCAGGTAATTGGGCTCCTGGCTGACTTGCGCGCCGCCCGTCCACGGGCCGGTGCGGGCCATCGCGTAACCCACGCGCACGGGGCCGCTCTGCGCGATCAGATCGCTTGAAATGGCCCCTGCGGCCACCGTGGCGGCAGCGCCCCTGATCAGTGTGCGTCGTGTGACTTGGCTCATGGTATCTCCTGGTGATGTGTTTGAACGGCGCCGGCAACTGGCGGTGGCAGGCGGATATTACTCAGAGACCGCCATTTCCGCGCCCTAAATCCGAACGGGGTTAACCCTTGCCGTATGGAAAACAATTTGCCAGCGTCGCATAATTGCAGGCTCCGTATCCGTTCTTTTCCGGCTGGTTCAATCCCTTCAAACTGGAGCCCTCCATGAAAATCCCGTCCCTCAAAGAAGTCGTCAGCGCCGAAGAATGGCAATTGCGTGTTGACCTCGCCGCCGCTTACCGGCTGGTCGCCGCCTATGGCTGGAGCGACCTGATCTTCACCCACATCTCGGCGCGCGTCCCCGGGCCGGAGCACAACTTTTTGATCAACCCCTACGGCATGATGTTTGACGAGATCACCGCCAGCAGCCTGATCAAGATCGACCAAAGCTGCAACAAGCTCAGCGAATCGCCCTACCCGGTCAACCCGGCCGGCTTCACCATCCACAGCTGTATTCACGAGGTGCGCGACGACGCCGGCTGCGTGCTGCACACCCACTCGCGCGCGGGCGTGGGCGTCAGCGCGCAAAAAGGCGGGCTGCTGCCGGTGAGCCAGCAGTCCACCGTCATCCTCAATTCGCTCTCGTACCACGACTACGAAGGCATCGCCCTCTACGCCGACGAAAAGCCACGCCTGCAAG
>JANNEZ010000155.1:0-1769 GCA_031379255.1 Rhodoferax sp.
AGCGCCAGCGACAGCAACAGCAGGAAAAACAGGCCGCGCGTTTCCGGCACCACCAGCGCCAAGCCAATCACGCCGTTGTCGCCACCGGTGAGCGCCACCCATTGGGATGCTGCGGCCCAAATAACCTGCGCGAGCGCCAGAGACAACATCGCCAGGTAAACACCGCCGCTCCTGACCACCACCGCGCCAAACACGGCTGAGACTGCCAACGCTGCCGCGCACCCGGCAGCCAGGGCCCCAGGCAAGGAAGCGCCCCAGTGCACATGGGCCAGCGCTGCGCCATATGCGCCGAGCGCAAAAAAAGCCGCGTGGCCAAAACTCACCAAACCGCCCAAGGCCATCACCGCTTGCAGGCTGACGCCGAAAATCATCAAAATCAGGGCGTCCGAAGCGAGGGACCGCCAGTAGTCGCCGGCCCACCAGGCCGCGCCGAACAGCGCCAGGAACAAGCCACCCACCGCCAGCGAACCGGCTCGGCGGGACGGCGACACATTGAATTTTTGCGCGATTTCCTTGGGGCCGGCGTCGTGTGCCAGACCCATCAGCCCGAGCGGCCTGAGCGCCAGCACGACCGCCATCGTGAGGAACACCAGCACCAGCGTGGACTCGGGGAAATACGCGGTGCCAAAAGCGTGGATCAGGCCAATCAGCAGCGCCGCAATGAATGCGCCGCCAATGCTGCCCAGCCCGCCCGTAACCACCACCACAAAGGTTTCGACCACCACGCTGACGTCCATTTGCAAGGTGGCCGGTTCCCGCGGCAGCTGCAGGGCGCCGCCCAGGCCGGCGAGAAAACAGCCGAGCACAACGGCGCCAAGCATCAAGGGCTTGGGGTTGACGCCCAACGCGTCGAGCATCACGCGGTCTTGCGTGGCGGCGCGCAGGCGCTGGCCAAAACGGGTCTTGCGCAGGAGCAGGTGAAGACCGAGCCAGACCAGCGGGCCCAGCGCTATCGTGACCAGCTGGTATTGCGGGAAATACTCGCCCCCGATCTCGACCGACCCTTTCAATCCGGGAAAACGCGGCGCAAAAACTTCGTCCGGCCCGAAGCCCCAGCGCATGGCATCGGACATGAACAGCGTCAGGCCAAAGGTGGCAACCAGCTGGTAGAGCTCGGGCACGCCGTACATCCGTCGCAACAACAAGAATTCAGCCACGGCGCCGGTCAATCCGGCAAGCGCGGCGCCCATCAACATGGCGGCCAGGTACAGCCACGCGCTGCCGCCCCAGGCCGGAAACCAGTTCGTCACCCAATGGGCGGTGAACAGGGCGCCCAGCATGAAAAAGCTGCCGTGGGCAAAGTTCACGATGCGCGTCACACCGAAAATCAGCGTGAGGCCGGCCGCCATCAGGAACAGTGTGGTGGCGTAAGACAGGCCATTGAGGAACTGGATGGCGAACGACGTCATCAGCTGCCTTGGGGCGGTCTCGAGGGTTCAGCAGGTGGGGTGGACAAGTCGCCGGGTGGTCAATCCAGCCAGCGGGTGAAGTCGGCCGGCGGCACCCTTGGTGTGCGAAAGGTGTTGACGATGTGGCTTTCATCGGCATACCCCAGCGACATGCCGCAAACCAGCATTTCGTCAGGCCCGGCGCCAATATGCGGCAGGATGATCTTGGCAAACGGGTTCCAGGCGGCCTGCGGACAGGTGTGCAGGCCCCGGCCGCGCGCCGCAACCATCAGCGCTTCGAGAAACATGCCGTAGTCGACCAGCGAGCCGCGACCCAGAATGCGGTCGATGGTAAACATCAGGCCCACCGGCGCGTCAAAA
>JANNEZ010000160.1:0-8183 GCA_031379255.1 Rhodoferax sp.
TTGAAGAAAGCATCGCCGAGGCGCTCGACTTCCGCCGCGCCATGCGCAAGATTGACGAAGAATACGGCGCTGACTGGTGGTTCAAGGTGTGGGGGCCCGAGAAGTTTGTTGAAGAAGGCATTGGCGAGGCCAGGGACTGGATCATCAAGGGTGAAGCGCCCAATGCCAAGGCCGGCGTGAATTGGCACGGTTTTGGCAAGATGGCGCCAGGCTTCAACATGCTCGACCCGATCAAGGCCACCATCTTCACGCCGGGCATGGACCTCAAAGGCACCTTCGCGCCCACGGGCATTCCGGCCAGCATCGTCACGAAATTTTTGGCAGAACACGGCGTGGTGGTCGAAAAAACCGGCCTGTACAGCTTTTTCATCATGTTCACCATCGGCATCACCAAGGGCCGCTGGAACAGCATGTTGACGGCCTTGCAGCAGTTCAAGGACGACTACGCCAAAAACCAGCCGATGTGGCGTATCTTGCCCGAGTTCTGCCAGCAGCACCCCAAATACGAAAAGATGGGCCTGGCCGACCTGTGTCAGCACGTGCACGCGCTCTACGCCAAATACGACATCGCCCGGCTCACCACCGACATGTACCTGAGCGACCTGCAACCGGCGATGAAACCCAGCGATGCTTACGCGCACATCGCGCACCGCAAGACCGAACGGGTGGAGATTGACAACCTGGAAGGCCGCGTCACGGTGGGCCTGGTCACGCCTTACCCGCCGGGCATCCCGCTGTTGATTCCAGGTGAAGTGTTCAACCGGAAGATCGTTGATTACCTCAAGTTTTCCCGCGAATTCAACGCGCAGTGTCCGGGTTTTGAGACCGATATCCACGGCCTGGTGGAAGAAGAGGGCTCAGACGGCAAGGTCCACTATTTCGCGGATTGCGTGAGAGCCTGAACGGGAAGGCTTGAATGCTGTACAGAGTGTCAGTGTTCCATTTGCTGGGTTACCGCCAGTTGCACGTCTTCATCGGTCAAGCGCTCCAGCGCCTCGTGCAACAGCACTGCCGCCACGTGGGCGGGCGAAGGCCGAAAGGCCATGCCTTGGGCAGCCTTGTTGGCCAGCGCCTCAATCCTGACCCAATCTTGCGAAAACCGGGGAATTTTCACTTTGTCTTGCATGCCCGCCAAGGATGGGCGCCCACCGGCGCTTGCGAGCAGGCGCGCCAACTCTTCACGGATTTGATACAGAGTAAACGGGTTGGTGTCTTTGCCCAGCGTGTAACCTGTGGCTTGCGCCCCCAGGGCCTTCGCAACCGCGGCGCCATTCAGCGCCTTGGCGCGGCCGGACGTATTCACGATACGGGTTGAGGGCTTAGAGGTGTTGACAATATGAGTGGCCATAGGTGCTCCGGTTAAGTCAGCGATCAAACAGCGGTTTCGGGAAAATCAATCAAGTAGAACTCGCCGTCAAACTCAAATGCCATTTGGCCCTGGTTGGTCTCAAGGCCAAGACGGTGAATGAAGCTGCGTAATTCGCCCAGGCGCAAGGCAAAGGTTTCAGGCTCAATGTAGCTGTAGATCACCACCGGTTCTTCCGTGATGAGTTGGCCAGTCTGCGGGTTCAGCCACGCGCCTTGAATGGGTGGCATGGCGCTGGCTCCGCCACAAATGTTGGCCAGCAGGCGCAAACCCTCATCAATCCACGCGCTTTGTGCAACTGATTTCCCATGACGGGTCTTGTTCGGGATGTAAATGGCAAAACGTTGCCCTTTGGGCTGAGCGCCAAATTCACTGGCAATATCGAGGTGAATGAGGTTTTCTTCCATGCGACTAGAGTTTTAAACTTTTGAAATTGTCCATCTTTCGGGCCTGAAAGTCAAAATAATTGCCGGGTGTCGCAATTGCATTGGACTTGGCGGTGGGCAGATGCGAACTGCATCGTCCGTCAAAACACCGTGTAATGTACCCAATTTGGGTACGTTACACGGTGTTTTGGGCGAAAACGACAAATTTCAGAGGTTTTTAGCCCCTCAAGTCACGTAAAGTATACGTATTTAGCTATACTAATTATAGCAATTTGCCGTTCAAATCAACTCGACAGCGCCTCGGCAATGCCGCCCACCACCTGGCTGAAGCCGCCATCCACATAGGTGATTTCAGCTGACACACCTGCGGCCAAGTCGCTGAGCAGGAAAGCGGCGACGTTGCCCACATCATCTATCGTCACGTTGCGCCGGATCGGCGAGGTTTCTGCCACCACGCTCAAAATCTTGCCAAAACCCTTGATGCCGCTGGCCGCCAGCGTTTTGTTGGGCCCCGCGCTGATGCCGTTGACGCGCATGCCTTTTGGGCCCAGCGACTCCGCCAGGTAGCGCACCGAAGCTTCGAGCGACGCCTTGGCCAGGCCCATGGTGTTGTAGTTGGGCACGGTGCGCATGGCGCCAAGGTAGGTGAGGGTGAGCAGGGCGGATTTGGGGTTGAGCATCGGCAACGCGGCCTTGGCCATCGCCGGGAAGCTGTAGGCGCTGATGTCGTGCGCGATTTTGAAACCCTCGCGCGAGAGGCCGTCCAGGAAGTCGCCGGCAATGGCTTCGCGCGGCGCGTAACCGATGGCGTGCACAAAGCCGTCAAAGGTGGGCCAGGTGCCGGACAGGTCTTTGAACAGCGCGGCGATTTGGTCGTCGGAACCCACATCGCAGTCAAAAATCAGCGTTGAGCCAAAGTGGCCGGCAAACTCGACAATGCGCTCTTTGAAGCGCTCGCCCACGTAGCTGAACGCCAGCTCGGCGCCTTCGCGGTGGCAGGCGCGGGCGATGCCGTAGGCGATCGAGCGGTTCGACAACACACCGGTGATCAGCAGTTTTTTGCCAGTGAGAAAGCCCATGAATGCCCCTTGATTTCGGATTGGGTGACGCAAGTAGGGCAGAATTGTCGCATGAGGTTTTTGCTGGTTTTGTTGTGGTGTGCCGTGATGTCTCCCGCCTGGGCCGCGCACGGCTACGCGCTGTGGGGCGATTTGAAGTACCCCGCCAACTTCAGGAATTTTGATTACGTCAACCCCGATGCGCCCAAGGGCGGCGAGCTGCGCCTGGTCAGCAATTTGCGGGTGTCCACCTTCGACAAATTCAATCCCTTCACCATCAAGGGCAGCGCCCCGGCCTATTTGTCGGGCCTGATGTTCGACTCGCTGCTGTCGGGCGCGATGGACGAAACCGGTTCCGCTTATGGCCTTCTGGCCAGTGACGTTGAGGTCGCTGCGGACGGTCTCTCGGCCACTTTCAAAATCCGCCCCGAGGCGCGGTTTCACAATGGCGATCCGGTGCTGGCGCAGGACGCGAAACACAGCTACGACACACTGATGGGCAAATTCACCTCTCCCCAATACAAGACGGTGCTGGAGGATGTGGCCGGCATGGACGTGATCGACGAACGCACGCTGCGCTACCGCTTCAAGAAACCCAACCGCGAATTGCCGCTCACGGTGGGAGGCCTGCCGGTGTTCAGCCGCAAATGGG
The DNA here is from genome assembly GCA_031379255.1 of Rhodoferax sp. Classification (GTDB taxonomy): domain Bacteria; phylum Pseudomonadota; class Gammaproteobacteria; order Burkholderiales; family Burkholderiaceae_C; genus JANYCG01. The sequence continues at coordinate 3,463 of JANNEZ010000160.1, forward strand.
GCGCCGAAGTCGATCCGAAAACCGGCAAACCAAAGACTTTCGACCAGGTGGTGATGGACGTGCCCATCGGCAGCGGCCCCTACAAAATCGGCCCGGTGAAGTTTGGCAAGGACATCTCCTACCTGTTGGACAAAACCTACTGGGCTAAAGACCTCAACGTGCGCCGCGGCTCCAACAACTTCGAGAAGATCACCGTCAAGATCTACAAAGACAACACGGCGCGGCTCGAAGCGCTCAAGGCCGGCGAGTTTGACCTGATGCGGTTTTTCTCGGCCGGCGACTGGGCGCGCCGCGTCACGGGCCGCAAGTTCGATTCCGGCGAGTTGGTCAAGGCCGAGTTCAAACACGGCTTGCCCTCGGGCTACCAGAGTTATGTGCTCAACACGCGGCGCGAGCAGTTCAAGGACGTGCGGGTGCGCGAGGCGCTGGGCCTGGCGGTGGACTACGAATACATGAACCGCCAGATGTTCTACAACGCCTACCAGCGTGTCTCGGGCATGTTCGGCAACACCGACTGCCAGGCCAAAGGCCTGCCCGGCGCTGAGGAATTGGCGCTGCTCGAACCACTGCGCGCGCAGGTTCCAGCGGCTGCCTTCGGGCCGATGTTTGTTCCGCCGCGCACCGATGGCGAGTCTTCCCTGCGCGAGAACCTGCGCCGTGCGCGTGAGTTGTTGAAACAGGCCGGCTGGGAGTTCAAGGATGGCGCGCTGCGCAATGCCCAGGGCGCCGCGTTCGTGATGGAGTACCTCGACAGCAGCGAAGGCGGCGTGCGCACGCTCACGCCCTGGATGCGCAACCTTGAAAAACTCGGCATCCGCCTGAGTTTCCGACCGGTGGACTTTGCCCTCTTGCAGCAACGTTGGCAGAAATTCGAGTTTGACCTCACCACCGTGGCGTATCAGGGCACCCACAGCCCGGGGCAGGAATACGCCGACATTTTTGGCTCCAAGGCGGCCGATATTGAAGATTCAGGCAACATGTCCGGCATCAAAAGCCCGGCGGTGGACTCGCTCATCAACAGCATGACGAATGCCAAAACCAAGGCCGAATTCATCCCGGCCTGCCGCGCGCTCGAGCGTGTCATCGCGCACAGCCATGTCTTGATTCCGCAATGGACGGCCGGCACCCACCGCATTGTCTACAACGCTTGGCGCCTCGAAAAGCCCAAAGGCATGCCGCCCTATTCACCGGGCGAGGCCTGGGCCATCGACACCTGGTGGGCCAAATCGCCCAGCCCCGCGGCTGGGTCAAAATAAGCCATGTTCAGCTACATCCTCAAACGCATTTTGCTGATGTTGCCGACGCTCTTGGGCGTGTTGTTGTTGACCTTCGTTGTCATCCAGTTCGTGCCGGGCGGGCCGGTGGAGCAGTATTTGGCAGAGGCCAAAACCGGCGCGGGAGGCAGCGCCGAAGGCGGCGGCATGGGTTACCGGGGCTCGCAGGGCGTGGACCCAAAACGCATCGAACAAATCAAGGCGCTGTATGGGTTTGACAAACCCGCGCACGAGCGGTTTTTTCAGATGGTCGGGCAGTTTGCGCGCTTTGACCTGGGCAAGAGCTTTTTCCAGAACAAGGCCGTCTCCGAACTGATCTGGGAGAAGTTGCCGGTCTCCATCAGCCTGGGGCTGTGGACGTTTTTCATCAGTTACCTGATCGCCGTGCCGCTGGGCGTGGCCAAGGCCGTGCGGGCCGGTTCGCGTTTCGACCTCGTCACCACGCTTTTGATTTTGCTGGGGTATGCCATACCCGGCTTCGTGCTGGGTGTGGCGCTTCTGGTGATATTTGGCGGCCAGCTGCAATGGTTTCCGTTGCGTGGCCTCACGTCTTCCAACTGGGAGGAGTTGAGCTGGGGCGCCCGGATTGTGGACTACCTTTGGCACATCGCCATGCCCATTACGGCCATGGTGTTGGGCAGTTTTGCCGTGACCGCCATGCTGACGAAAAACGCTTTCCTGGAGGAAATCCGCAAGCAGTATGTCGTCACCGCCCGGGCCAAAGGGCTCACCGACCGTCAGGTGTTGTGGAAACACGTGTTCAGGAACGCCCTGATTCCCATCATCACCGGCTTTCCGGCGGCTTTTATCGGCGCCTTTTTTGCCGGCTCCTTGCTGATCGAGACCCTTTTTTCACTCGACGGACTGGGCTTGCTCAGTTATGAAAGCGTCATCCGGCGCGATTACCCGGTGGTGCTGGGCACGCTGTATCTCTTCACCTTGATCGGTTTGGTGACCAAACTCGTCAGTGACCTGTCTTACGTGTGGGTGGATCCGAGGGTGAAGTTTGACTGAGTCAAAAGAAGCACCGCCCGTGCGCCGCGCAGGGCCGCCCCAAGCAAGCACAGCCCCTAGCACCAGCGAAGCGCAGGGCGAGCCTGCGCCTGGGGGCAGCGCAGTACACGCAGTGACAAGCGTGGGGGCTTCACAATCCGCTTCACCCTCCCGAAGAGCATGGCTGCGTTTTAAACGCAACCGCCTGGGCTTCTGGAGCCTGGTGATTTTCTGTGTGCTGGTGCTCGTGAGCCTGTGCGCCGAACTCGTGGCCAATGACAAACCGCTGGTCGCGCGGTACAGCGGGCAAACTTATTTCCCGATGCTCAAGGACTATTCTGAAAAGACTTTCGGTGGCGATTTCCAGACCAACACCGATTACCTTGACCCTTTCATCCGCGAGCAGTTCGCCAAACCCGGCAACTGGGCGCTGTTTGCGCCGATTCCCTACGGCCCGAAAACCCTGAACTATTTCGCCAAGTCGCCCAACCCGTCGGCGCCCACAACCGACAACTGGCTGGGCACCGACGACCGCGGCCGCGACCTGCTGGCGCAATTGATTTACGGCTTTCGCGTGAGTGTGCTGTTTGCGCTGGCCTTGACGGTGGTCGGCGTTTTGCTGGGCATTGTCACCGGCGCCCTGCAGGGGTTTTTTGGTGGCAAGACCGACCTGGCGTTCCAGCGCTTCATTGAAATCTGGGGCTCGATGCCGGAGCTGTATTTGTTGATCATTTTCAGTGCGGTTTTCGCGCCCAGCATTGCGCTCCTGCTCATATTGCTCAGACTGTTTGGCTGGATGGGCCTCTCCGACTACGTGCGCGCCGAGTTTTTCCGCAACCGGCAGCTGGACTACGTGCGTGCCGCGCGCGCCCTGGGCGTGGGCAACTGGCAAATCATCTGGCGGCACATCCTGCCCAACAGCCTGACGCCCGTCGTCACGTTTTTGCCATTTCGCATGAGCGGGGCGATTTTGGCGCTGACCTCGCTGGATTTTTTGGGCCTAGGGGTGCCGCCGGGCACGCCGTCTCTGGGCGAATTGCTCTCTCAGGGCAAAAACAGCATTGACGCCTGGTGGATTTCACTCTCCACCTTTGCGGTTTTGGTCATCACGCTGCTGCTGCTCACGTTCATGGGCGACGCACTTCGCGACGCGCTTGATCCGCGAAAGGCAGACAAATAATGGCCACCACGCTCGGCACTGGCGTTTCCTCGCTGCCCCCCGAGGGGGCTCTCGCGGCTAGGGGCGGCCCGTCGCCGCTCACGCCACTTTTATCCGTATCAGGCCTGCGCGTGTCATTCGGCGGCAACGAAGTGGTGCACGGCATCGACTTTTCCATAGCGCCGGGGGAAAAGCTGGCGATCGTGGGGGAGTCGGGCTCGGGTAAAACTGTCACGGCCTTGAGCTTGCTGCGTTTGCTGCAAGACGCTCAGGTGAGCGGTGAAATCAAATTTCGCGGCATGCGTGATGGCAATGGTGGTCGCGAACGGGGAGGGCATGAAAGCGTTGGAGCCGAAGTTGACCTTCTGAAGCTGCCCATCGCGGCCATGCGCGGCATTCGCGGGCGCGATATCGCGATGATTTTTCAGGAGCCGATGACGGCACTGAATCCGTTGATGACAATAAATCAACAAATTGTCGAAATACTTGAAGATAAGAAGGCGATAAGTCACGAAAAAGCTGTAGAAGAAGCTATTGAACTTATAGCAAAAACAGGAATTTCAGAACCAAAAAGACGCTCAGAATCCTATCCACACCAATTAAGTGGTGGTCAGCGTCAGCGCGCCATGATCGCCATGGCCTTGGCTTGCCAGCCTCAATTGTTGCTCGCCGACGAGCCCACCACTGCGCTGGATGTGACGGTGCGCGGCCAGATTCTGGACCTGATCGCCGAGCTGCAAAAAGCCAACGGCATGGCGGTGTTGATGATCACCCACGACCTGAACCTGGTGCGCCGCTTTGCCGACCGTGTGGCGATCATGGAGAACGGCCTGATCGTGGAGCAAGGCCCGGTGGCCGAGGTTTTTGCCAACCCGCAACACCCGTACACGCAAAAACTCATCAACAGCAAAGCCACCCGCGACGTGGTCGAACTGTCGCCGTCCGGTTCTGCTGCTGGTGGCGAACGCCAGGCTTTGCTCACCGGCAACAACATCCAGGTGGCTTACCCGGTGCCGATTGCAGGCGTCAAGGGCTGGTTCAAGAAAGGCCGTTTTGTCGCCGTGAATGGTGCAAGCTTTTCCGTGCAGGCCGGGCAGACGCTCGGCGTGGTCGGCGAGTCCGGCTCGGGTAAATCGACACTCGCGTTGGCTGCGCTGGGCCTTTTGCCGTTTGACGGCGAGTTGCGGCTCAATGGCCAGAGTTGGCAAGATCCTTCAAACGCTCTCTTGATGCGCAAAACCATGCAGGTGGTGTTTCAAGACCCGTTCTCGTCACTTTCGCCGCTCCTGACGGTG
>JANNEZ010000163.1:0-1581 GCA_031379255.1 Rhodoferax sp.
GCCTTCAATCAGAAGGACCAGCCCCGCATGAATGCCGGAATGCAGCTCCATGAACGTTGCGTTGGCGCCCGTTCCAAAATCGATGGTTTTGACGGCATGGTGCAATTCGAACGCGGCTTCGACGGCACGCCGGCCATCGTCCTCCCGCGACTCGTCATAACCAAACAGTGCCAAAACGCCGTCTCCCTGCATTCTGGCAATGCTGCCGCCATGGCGTGGCACGACGTCGCGGACAATTTTTCGGAATTGCTCCAACTTGTCGGCATAGTCCTCGGCTTCCAGCTGTTCTGCATGCTGGGACGAACCGGAAACATCCGAAAAGAGGACCGTGACGAACCGACGAACGCCTTTAGATCTTAATGGTCCAGTCGCTGGGTCGATCGGTCCTTGCATTGTTTGTCAAGCCTGAAGCGCCGCCCACATCTCTTTGTCCCGTTCAGCCGTCCAGATGCGCGGGTTTTTAATGCCTTTGGCTTCGTCGTAGGCGCGGCTCACGTCAAACGGCAGGCAGTGTTCGTAGATGAAGACGTGGCCGAACACCGGGTCCATGGTCTTGCGGGTGTGGGCCATGGCGGCCTTGAGGTCCATGCCCTGCAGGGCGGCCTGTTTGCCGGCTTCGAACAGGGTGGTGACCCAGCGCTGCGTGTAGTCCAGCGCCTTGTTCACGTTTGCCGCGCCCTTCATGGCTTCACCGCGCCCGGGAACGATGGCGGTGGCGTTGAGCGCGCGCAGGGCTTGCAGCGTGGCGGGCCACTCGGCCAGTTGCGCGTCACCGGTGTACACACCGGCTTCGTATTCGACCAGGTCGCCGCTGAACAACACCTTCTCCTGTTCCACCCAGGCGATGGTGTCGCCGCGTGTGTGGCCAGGGCCCGGGTGCCAGATCTCGACCACCACGCCGCCGAGGTTGATGCAGAGGCTGCCCTGGCGGCCGGGTTTGCCGTCGCCCACCACCATGCTCGGCCAGGTGAGGCCGGGGATGCTCTCGGCGCCGCGAAAAAGCCGTGGAAAGCGGTCGATCTCGCTTTGCATGTCTTCCTTGCCGCGCTCCTGGATGAGCTCCAGCGTGCCACGGCTGGCGATGATTTCTGTCGCGCCTTCGGCCACGTAAGCGCTGGCGCCGAGCACCCGAACCGCGTGGTAATGCGTGAGCAGCACGTATTTGATGGGCAAGCTGGACACTTTGCGAATGCGCGCAATCAAATCTTGCGCCATGTCCGGCGTGGCGGTGGCGTCACTCACCATGATGCAACTCTCGCCAATGATGACGCCGCTGTTGGGGTCGCCCTCGGCGGTGTAGGCCCAGCAGTGCGCACTCAACTGCTCGAAGGTGATTTTTTTGTCCGACAGGTCGGCTTGGGAGGCAAAGGCTTTTGGGGCTGTGGTCATGGGATGTTTGGTGTGTTTGGGGAATGACGGAATGATGTCGCGGCTGCGCCGCGTTGATGACGAAATGACTTATCTTCTGGATTGCTGACTGCCATCATTTTGTCATTGAAGCGTCGCCAGACGCAAAGTCATTGCGTCATCGCCCCGGTGCAGAGCCACGCGAGCACGCGGGCGTCGACCTCAGGCTTGGGC
>JANNEZ010000324.1:0-2931 GCA_031379255.1 Rhodoferax sp.
ACGCGATGGAGTCCAATAACCACTATCAAGCCAATATCAGGTCAATAAAGACCGACGATCAACCAACCGGCAACAAACCAGGAAAGACTGAAAGCAGACGGGAAACTGTCATACACCGCAAACTTGTAGGCCCACCAACCCCTTCAGGTCAATTGTCCCCACCCGCAGATTATGCGCTTTCTGGGCCAAAACGCAAATTTATCGCGATTTCATGCGATCCAGCGCCGGTTTTTGTCGCTCCGGGGGGGCCATTTGGGGCCATCACGGCTCACGGAGCGCCGCTCGCTTTATTGTCCGTGTCTTCATAATTGCGCCACTGGCGCAGGACGTTTCTCATCTGCAGGACTTGGCGCTCAAATTTTGGGCAGGCGGCACAAATCCCCATGTGCAGTCGCACCGCCAGGCGGTCCCACAGCGGCAATGGGCGGTCTTCCCGCGCGATGACCAGTGCTGCAACTTCTTTGCAGGTACGGCGCAACGGGATCATGGGGGAGCCATCATGGGGTTTCAACGCGGGCAAACCAGTTCAGTTCGAGGCATTCGCGCAAACGCAGGCGCGCGCGGTGCAGCTGGACATACAAATTGGTCGGCGTGAGCGCCAGTTCCTTACAGATCTCGTCGCTGGTGAGCTCAAGCCATTCCCGCATCAAGAACAGGCGCCCCTGGGTTGGCGGGAGTTTGGACGCGCAGGCTTCCAGAATCTCCATGAACTGGCGGCTCGACGCCTGTTGCTCCGGGTTGCCCCAATCGGCGGGAGTCTCGGAAAAGTGGCCGTCGGCCTTGAACGCGATGAAGTCCAGCGGGTCTGTGTTGGCGTCGTCGTGGGCGTCCAGCGTGCAGGCTTCGCGCTTGTGGTGGCGCAAAGTGTCTATGATCTTGTGTTTCAAGATGCCGACCAGCCAGGTTTTGAGCCCGGAGCGCTGGCCAAAAGACTGCGGTTTGGCCAGCGCGGCCAGCACCGTCTCGGACACCGCGTCTTCCGCCCATGCTTCGTTGCGCAGTTGCAGGCGTGCAAAGCGCAGCAAATAGGGGCGGCTGTCGACAAGTTGCTGCTCAAAGGACAAAACGGTGGCAAGAGGCATCGGTGGATTGTAGGAATGGTGATGAAGGTCTGAGCAGGCTTTGCGCGTATCGTTCAGGCACCACCGCAAAGTGCCTGAAAATCGGTTCAGCGCCATGTCCACAAACCCGCCTTTTGTCAAAATTTGCTGCATCGCCAGCCGCGAAGAGGCCCGGCTGGCCGTTGACTGGGGCGCCGATGCGCTTGGCCTGGTCTCCCACATGCCCAGCGGCCCGGGCGTGATCGCCGATGAAACCATTGCCGGCATCGCGGCCTATGTGGCCAGGCATCTGCCGCAACACATCCGCACCTACCTGCTTACCGCGCGACAAACTGCCGCCGGCATTGCCGCCCAACACGCGGTTTGCGCCACCACCACGCTGCAACTGGTCGACGAGGTGGCGCCCGAAGAGCTGGTGGCGTTGCGCAGCCTTCTACCCGGTGTGCAACTGGTGCAGGTCATCCACGTGCTGGACGACGCCTCGGTGCGCGCGGCGCTGGCGGTTGCGCCGCTGGTCGACCAGTTGTTGCTCGACTCCGGCAACCCGAACTTGCCGGTGAAGGCGCTCGGCGGCACGGGCCGCACACACGACTGGGCCTTGAGCGCGCGCATCGTGGCGCAAGCCGGCATCCCGGTCCTGCTGGCCGGCGGGCTCAACGCCGCCAACGCCCGTGCCGCGCTTGGCGCAGTGCAGCCCCATGGCCTGGACATTTGCACCGGTGTGCGCAGCGCTGCGGTCTCCGGCAGCGCCCTGGACGCCCAAAAGTTGGCGGCCTTCATGCAGGTGGTAAAAGGCTGACGGCATTGGCGATTGTGTGGAAAAGATGTTTATAAATCTGTTGATAAGTAGTGGAAATTTTGTCGAACCTCCGGCGGTTTGATCGGGTGCCTCGCAGGTCTGGGGGTGCGGGTTGGCAAATCAGGTCGGCAACATGCTGGCGGCGCGCCAGGGCTGAGTCTGCAAAAAACCAGGACATCAAAATAATTAACACCCATGTTAATTATTTGTCAAATTGACGTGCTTTTGGCAAATTAATGGAAAAATCGGGCATCAAGTCACGTGAAATGGCCATTTATTGCTATTATTAATATAGCAACGTCGATTGACTGCAAATTGGCTCCCCAATTGAACTGGCCTATACTGGCTCCGCGCCGATTTGCCAGAGCTTGCGGGCGCCTAATAAATTCCGCTAAAGACACGCCCAACCCGGTTGCGCCTTTAGCGACACCGGGTTTTTTCTTGTCAAGATGTTGATTGCCACGCCCCAGTCGATGTTGTTTGAGGCGCCACTTGCGCTGCAAAGTGGCGCGTCGATCCGCGCCTACCGCTTGAGCTTCGAAACCTATGGCCAGCTCAACGCCGCCAAGTCCAACGCGGTGCTGGTCTGCCATGCGCTGAACGCCTCGCACCATGTGGCCGGCGTGTACGCCGGGCAGGAGAAATCCGAAGGCTGGTGGGACAGCATGATCGGCCCCGGCAAACCGCTGGACACGGACCGGTTTTTCGTCATCGGCGTGAACAACCTGGGCTCGTGTTTTGGCTCCACCGGCCCGATGCATGTGAACCCCGACACCGGCCGCGTTTATGGCGCCGATTTCCCCGTGGTGACCGTGGAAGACTGGGTCAACGCGCAGGCGCGTTTGTTCGATGCGCTGGGCATCACTACCCTGGCGGCCGTGATGGGCGGCTCGCTGGGTGGCATGCAGGCGCTGGCCTGGACGCTGCAACACCCCGTGCGGGTGCGCCACGCGCTGGTGATCGCCTCGGCCCCCAATCTCACCGCAGAAAACATCGCCTTCAACGAAGTAGCCCGCCGCGCCATCACTACCGACCCGGATTTCAACGGCGGCCACTTTTACGCCGACCCCG
>JANNEZ010000177.1:0-2353 GCA_031379255.1 Rhodoferax sp.
GGCGCTGCGGGGGTTCAGGCTATGGTTTGCTTGCGATGATCGTTGACTTCATTGCAGAGTCCCTAGGGTAGCGATATTGCCGAAATCAATGCGCCTGTCTATTTCAGCAAGATATGATGCCCAGACCATGTCTGCAAAAGCCTTTCTTGATTCAAACCGACCACGTCATCTGACTGGTCGCCATGTTATTCCGCAGCTTTGCGGGATGCATCGAAGTTAGGGGCCTCAAATCGTGGAAATCTGGCAAACGCTCACGGCAGCCGTTCTCGGGAACGTGATAGTTCTTGCCGTTCTCGGCTGGCTCGGAAAATCGCTTCTCGAAAAGCTGATGCAACGCGACAGCAAGCGATTTGAGATAGAGATAAAGGCCAAAGCCGATTCAACAATCGAGCAATTGAAGAACGAACTCCAACTTCGCACGATTGAACACCAGATCAAACTCTCTCGCCTGCACGAGAAGAGAGCCGCCGTCATAGCTGAGATGAACGCGTTGCTTGCGGAAGTGATGTGGGAAGCGGAGAGTTTCTTGTCTCCTATGGAGTTCTCCGGAGAGCCCGACAAACAGCAGAAGCATCAGACAGCGATGGCCAAGCTGACCGAATTCTTCCGGTACTTCGACAAGAACAGAATTTATCTTCCTGCCTCACTCTGTGAAACCATGGAAAAGATTGTTCTCGAGGTCAGACAACACGTGATCAAATTCGGCGTCTACCTTCATTGGGATGACGCAAATCTGATGGACCACACCCGGAAAGAGAAGACAGATGCTTGGCTCGGCGGCTGGAACGCAGTCAAGACTCAAATCCCGACAGCGCGTACCCAGCTCGAGAATGAATTCCGCACTCTATTGGCGCCCGGCGGCTAACTCAAACGTCGAAGGGCAAAGATGAGCCACGACCAAATCGCAAACGTGTTCGGCGGACTGATCGCAACGTTCGTTGGGCTATGGGCAATCTTCACGCGTCGTATTGCTATAGGCGAGGATGAGCCTGGCCAAGAAAGCGCTTGGGTTTATGGCTGGCGCGCCGTCATCATTGGTTGCGTCGCCCTTCTTGGCGCATGCGTCTTCTTCGCGTCGGCTGCTGGCCTCATTCATCTAAATTGAACATGATGCGGGTGTCGCTCAACGGGCTGTTCTTAAGGGATAACTGCTCTGAACCATAGCTTGGGCGTTGAGCGCCCCAGCCTGAACCCCCGCAGCGCCGCTGGCGCTCGTCTGTCGCTGCCTCGAAGCACGTAAAACGATGGGGTCAGGGGGCTGCGCAGCAGACCGACTGAGTCGCGACTGTTTGAGCCCGTAGGGCGAGTTTGAGCGACGGCCCCGTCGTTGCGTACTGCAGATGGTCGCCCGAAGGGCCAGAGACAGTTGAGCGCCAGCGGCGCTGCGGGGGTTCAGGCGCCCCGCTTCACGCCTAACCCAGAGCCGCCAAAGAAGCCTCCGGCGCCCTGTCCAGCACCCTGAGCAGCGCCTTCGCCGCGCCCGTCGGGCTGCGTTTGCCTTGCTCCCAATTGCGGATGGTGTCCAGCGAGACATCGATGCGCCGCGAGAACTCCGCCTGTGTCAGCCCCAGCCGTTTGCGCACACGTTGCGCGAACAGGGCCGCATCTTGCGCGGCGGCTGCATCGTCTTCACGGGCTTGCGCCTGAATGTCGGCCTCTGTCGTGGCATTGAGTTTGCGCACATTCACGCGGCCCGCAACAGGTTTGCTTGCGGCCTTGGCTTTGTTATCCACCAACTTAAAACGCACCGTTTTCATAAAATCCATTGTAGTTCAATGAACTACTTTTGCAAAAATTCATCCACTGCTGAAACGCAATTTATTCCCAACGTCAACGATGGCGCTCCCACAAAAGTCAGCCCGACTAAAATCAAGCGCTAACCCGGGATTCACATGCCACGCACGCTTTACGACAAAATTTGGGACGAACACGTCGTCCACACCGAAGAAGACGGCACCACGGTGCTGTACATCGACCGGCACCTGGTGCACGAAGTCACCAGCCCGCAGGCGTATGAGGGCCTGCGCCAGGCCGGGCGCAAGGTGTGGCGCATCAGCTCCATCGTCGCCACGGCCGACCACAACACGCCTACGACCGGCTGGGAGCTGGGCTACGACGGCATCACCGACCCCGTCAGTAAAGAGCAAATCACCACGCTGGACGCCAATATGGCCGAATTCGGCTCGGCGGCGTATTTCCCGTTCCTGCACAAGCGCCAGGGCATCGTGCATGTGATCGGCCCGGAAAACGGCGCCACACTGCCAGGTATGACTGTTGTGTGTGGCGACTCGCACACCTCAACCCACGGCGCGTTTGGTGCCCTCGCCCACGGCATTGGCACCAGCGAAGTCGA
>JANNEZ010000179.1:0-2783 GCA_031379255.1 Rhodoferax sp.
GCGGGTTCTGGCTGGAATCGGGCGGGGCCTCCAGCGACATGTCCAGCGCGTCGGCCAGTGCCCGCGTACGCGCCTGCTGCGAACCTTCTTCTGACAACAAACGCGCCAGTTGCAAATCGGCATTGGTCTGCGCCATCTCCAGCCAGATGCGACGCTGCTCGCGCGGCTGGTGCACAGCGCTGACCTTGACGCCCGATTGAAGCGTCAAAGCCGACACCAGCGCCCGGCTGAGCCGCTCGCCAGTGATCAGGGAAGGCGGTATTGCTATTTCAATGTAATGTTGCGCTACAAAGGCTTCGAGCACTTGGGTTTCGATGGATTTTTTCGACGCCGTCAGATCGTCGTCTTCACTGAAAACCGCCGCAGCGTCTTCCACATGGGTGGGGAAATAAGCGCGGTCGCCCAGGTGCCGTCCGCCGCGCACCATGGCCAGGTTCACACAGGCCCGCCCGCCATGCACCTTCACGGCCAGAATGTCCACATCGCGGTCTGCCACGTTGTCGACCGACTGTTGGTGCAACACGTTGGAGAGCGCCGAGACCTGGTTGCGCAGCTCGGCCGCCTGCTCAAACTCCAGCCTGTCGGCGTGCGCCATCATGCGGGCCTCCAGCGCTTTCATCACCTGCTGCGAATCGCCCTTGAGGAATTTTTCGGCGTTGTCCAGGTCATGCGCGTAGTCTTCTGCGCCAATGTGCCCCACACAGGGCGCCGAGCAGCGTTTGATCTGGTAGAGCAGGCAAGGCCGCGTGCGGTTGTGAAAGACCGCGTCTTCACAGGTGCGCAAGCGAAAGACCTTTTGCATCAGCAAGATCGCCTCCTTCACCGACCAGGCGTTCGGGTAAGGGCCGAAATAGTGGTGCTTTTTCTCGACTGCGCCACGGTAATACGACACCCTCGGAAAAAAAGCGCTCTTGGCCGCGTCAAACGCCGCCTTGCCCGCAGGCATGCCAGAAATCTTCAAATACGGATAACTCTTGTCGTCCCGGAACAGGATGTTGTACTTCGGGTTCAGCGTCTTGATGAGGTTGTTTTCCAGCAGCAGGGCTTCTGCCTCAGAGCGCACCACGGTGGTCTCCAGCCGCGCGATCTTGCCCACCATGTGCCCAATGCGTGTGCCACCGTGGTTTTTTTGAAAATAACTCGACACCCGCTTTTTCAGGTTGATCGCCTTGCCGACGTACAGCACCTCGCCATTCGCATCGAAATAGCGGTAAACGCCCGGCAACGGCGGCAGGCTGGCCACTTCAGCGAGCAAGTGCGCGGGGTGGGCCGAGGCCGGCGCGTCGCTGGGCGGGATTGGAGATGCGGTGCCTGTTTCAGCCATTTGGGCAGAATAATAGTCTTTTAATATGCTATTATATTAATAGCAATGAATTCATATTTCACGTGACTTGAATGCCATTATTTATATAAATTTTGCGCCAATCGTCAAAAATCGCCCTGATAAACCCCAATTTGGGTATGATTGCTCAAAATCATGCTCGGACCGCAGATTTCGTGACACTTTCGGAACTTTTCGGATTTCTTTCGGGACTTGGGTCATCCGCCCCGGCATGATTTGCCCTGTGCAGATCAACCGCAGCAAAGAAAGGACCACCATGACTGCCCACCTGAGATCCATTTTGAAGCGCCTGAAAGTCGCCTTGGTTGAGATGTTGATCGCGGCGGCGCCCGCAGCCGCACTGTACGTCCCCTTCGATGCCCTGGCGCAGGACCAGGCCTGGCCGAACCGCGTGGTCAAGATTGTGGTTTTGGGGAATCCCGGCAATGCGCCAGACATCGTGGCCCGTATCTTGGCCGAACACCTGTCGGCGGCTTGGGGCCAAGGGGTGATCATTGACAACCGGCCTGCCGGGCCGGGCGGCAATTTGGCGGCGCAATACGTTGCCCGGGCTGCGCCTGATGGTTACACCCTCAAAATGGCCATCAGCCCGCAATTGGTGATGAACCCTTACTTGTTCAAAACTTTAGGCTACGACGCTGAACGGGACTTTGCGCCCATCGTCCGGATTGGCGCCGCGCCCATGATGCTGTCGGTGAATCCGGCGCTCCCAGTGCACAGCCTTTCCGACCTGGTGGCATACGCCAAGGCGAGGCCGACGAAGGTTTTCTACGCAACGTCAGGCAGCCGGCTTTTGCCACACTTTGTCGGCGAGGCGTTCAACCATATGTCAGGCGCCGGCTTGACGCAGGTGAATTACAAAGGCGGGAGCGTGGCCGCCGGGAAGGACACGGCGGCAGGCGAAACCCAGGTCTACATCGATACCATCGGCGCGATGGCGCCGTGGGTCAACGGCGGTCGTTTGCGCCCCATCGCGGTATTTGGCCCCAACCGGGTCACTGGTTTTGAAAAAGTGCCCACCGCTATTGAGTCAGGGTTTGATCTGTCCATTGTTGGGTGGATGTCCCTCGTGGCCCCCGCAGGAACCCCGACCCAGGTGATTGAACGGGTCAACAAGGATGTCAACATGGTGCTCGGGCGGCCCGACGTGGCGGCCAAACTGCGCAGTATTGCGCTGGCCGACCTGGGTGGATCGACCCGCGACTTCGAAGTTATTCTGGCCCAGGACAGGAAATTCTGGGAGAACTTTGTGCGCACCCACGGCATTGAAAAGGAATAGACCAGCGCTCAGGCTTTCTTGACCAGCGCCAATGCTGCTTTCGCAACTTTGAGGGGCGCCTCCAGCGCGGGCTTCAGGCCATGCGCCCGCAAAGCCGTCAGATAACGCGCACGAAGCGCCGCTATGGCGGCGTAACGATTGCCAAAGTAGCCTTCGTCAAAC
>JANNEZ010000199.1:0-1892 GCA_031379255.1 Rhodoferax sp.
GCTTTTTTTAGGAGCGGCCTTTGGCCGCGAAGCTCTTGATCGGCATTCAAAGTAAATCCAAAGCTTTGGGGCCACAGGCCGTTCCCACCACATTTACAGGCCTGTGCAGTGAGATTGGGCCAGGCTTACGCAACGCGCTTATTGCGCGGCAAATGGCTGACCAAAAACTGCATCTGATCCGCGAGAATATTGCGATTGCTGAGGATCAAGTGCTCCACCCAGCTGGGGCGATAAGGCACTGCAAGTAAGGGCATACTGGCTTGCTGCGGCGTGCGGCTGCCTTTGCGCACATTGCAGGGTACGCAGGCACTGACCACATTGACCCAGTTGTCGCGCCCGCCACGCGAAAGCGGCAAAACGTGATCGCGGGTCAGCGCCTGACGGTGGAAGTGTTGCCCGCAGTACATGCAGAGATTGCGGTCGCGGGCAAACAGCGCGTGGTTGGTCAGCGCCGGGGCTGGCTCGATCAGACCGGGGCGAGCACGGCCCTTGCCGGCAACGATGGGATGCAGCTCAATTAGACTTTGCTGACCGGTGAAACGGTTGTGGCCACCGTGAATGGTCAGGCAGGGGTCGCCGATAGTCCAAGCCACTGCATCACGTGCATACAGGCAAACGGCTTCCTGCCAGCTCATCCAATCGAGGATGCGCCCATTGGCATCCAGCGACAAGACTCGTGTGGTATGTACATCGTGCCCGCTCTTCGTTTCCCAACGCATCCAGAACCTCCGCCAGAAAGCTTATGCCTACTGGACCCCGAGCATAACCCAGATACAAGGCAATCATGTAGGAGCGGCGTCAACCGTGAAGCTTGGGATCTAAGCTGTCAGTCAAGGCCAAAACTTCGCGGCTGACACCGCTCCTACACCCTTGGTTGCCGTTATTATGCGCGGCCCATTCAGGAGATTTCTATGTCAACACCCAGTCTTTCCGCGCATTTCGCCACTTCGCGCGGCACCATTCGCGTCAACTTGTTCGCCGAGCAATGCCCGCTGACCGTGGCCAATTTCGTCAACTTGGTCAGCCGCAAATACTACGATGGCTTGAGCTTTCATCGCGTGATTCCGGATTTCATGATCCAGGGCGGCTGTCCTGAGGGCTCCGGTCGCGGCGGCCCCGGCTACCGTTTCGGCGACGAATGCCTGCCCACCCTGCGCCATGAGAAAGGCACGCTATCGATGGCCAATGCTGGCCCCGGCACCAACGGTAGTCAGTTCTTTATCACGCATATCGCAACGCCCTGGCTCGATGGCAAGCACACTGTATTCGGCAAAGTGTTCGGCCCGGAAGATCAGGCGGTGGTCGATGCGGTGCGTGGCGGCGATCGCATCGATGCAGTGACCATCCAGGGCGACACGGCGCCGTTGTTGGCGCAGATGGCGTTGCAGGTCGAGGAGTGGAACAAGGTGCTTGGCGCGCGCTGAGTCTGCAAGCGCTACTCGCGTATGCTGCGGTGGTTCCGCTTGGTCTCCACCGCCGCTCGATTACCCGGATTGTAGTGTTCAAGCGGCGCCATATAGACCAACAGATTCAGATATTTTCCGCGTTCCACCATGATGGCGGTGCCCTGGTAAATCAGGCCATCGCCGCTTTGGAAACGGAAGTCGAAACGAAATCCGGTCAATGCGCCTAGCGAGTGCGGCGCAGATGCACGGACTCGACATTGGCTGCACCAAACAGCTGATTTCGATATCTGCATGTTAGAATCCGGCGGCTCGCAAACCTGCGAGCCCTCTTCACTATTCGCTCCGGAGTCAGTCGATGCTTAAGCTCGCCGACCGCATGGGCCGTGCCAAGCCCAGTGCGATCATGGTGGTGGCCGATAAGGCCAAGAAACTCAAGGCCGAAGGCCGCGACATCATCAGTTTCTCTATTGGCGTTCCTAATTTCCT
>JANNEZ010000221.1:0-1930 GCA_031379255.1 Rhodoferax sp.
ATGGAGTCGATTTCCGGATCCTTCACACCCTTGCTGATGCCCTGGTTCAAAGTGGCCAGGGCCTTGGCGGGCTGGCCCGAACGCAGGTAGGTCATGATCAGCAGGCGGCGCGCCAACACCAGGTTAGGCGCGGCGCCCACGGCTTTGCCCAACAGGGCTTCCGCTTGCACGTAAGACTTCAATTGAAATTCAATCGCGCCCGCCAGCTGCAGGGCCCGGGGGTTGCCCGGCGCTACCCGCAACATTTGCTGAGCCAATTCCTGCGCGGATTTGTAGTCGCGCTTTTGGTACGCAATCTGGGTTTCCAGAAACCGGGTCTGCGGATTGTTCGGCGCCACCTTCTTCATCTGCGCCATCTGCGCCGCGGCGCCTTCTACGTCGCTTTGCGTCAGCATGTTGGCGATGGCGCTGGCGTGTCCCGCTACATTGTCTGGTTTGATCTCGACCACCTTGCGGTAGGCTTCCAGTGACTCCTTGGGCTTGTTCACGCCGAAGGCCAGCACGTCGCCTTTGAGCCGCCAGGCTTCAAAACTGGCTGGATTTTTGGCGATGATGTCATCAAGCGCCTTCAAGGCGCCGTCGTAATCCTTTTGCACCGCTTTCTGACGGGCCTGAGCGATCTGTGCCGGCGCGAATCCGGGGTCAGCCTCCAGGGCGGCTGCCAGCGCGCTTTGAGACAGTTCCGGCTTGCCCATGGACAGATAAGCCGACGACAGCGCAGTCTGGAAATCGGCCCTGGCGGTCTTGCCGGTCAGCGTCGTATTGGCAAACTCGTCGGTGAGTTTCTTGAACTGCCCGCGTGCCAACATGGTCGACGCCAACTGCGGAATCACATCGTCGGCGGCATGTTTCAGTTCCATTGAGCGGCGCAGCTCAATCTCGGCGTTGGCATAGTCACCCGAAGCCGCCAATGCCTTGCCCAGCAAAAATCGGCCTTCAGGCGACTCGGGATTTTTCTGCAGGGCATTCTTGATCTGGATTACCGCCGATTTGGGATCGCCCTTGGCCAGGTAGTCCTTGCCGGATGCCAGCATGCCTTCCACATTCCCGCCGCCACACGCCGCCAGCAGCAGAGCCGCACAGACAGCCAGCGAGGCCGGCAAACCTTTTAGAAGTCGGTTGGTCATGGGAATGGTCATGTCGCGTGACACAGTGAGGAAATTGCTTTTCATTTCAGTCCCAATCGGTGCATGAGATCGTACAAAGTCGGGCGGCTGACCCCCAGCAGCTCCGCCGCCCGCACCAGATTGCCATTAACCCGCGCAATGGCAGCAATGATGGCGTTTTTCTCGGCCCGGTCACGGATGACGCGCAAATCAAGCGAGTGGTCCGCATCGGCGACCAGCAGCGGGTTCAAGCCTATATCGTCCGCGCTCAACTGGTTGCCGTCAACCATGATTACCGCACGTTTGATGCAGTTTTCGAGCTCCCGGATGTTGCCCGGCCAGGGATGCGCTTCTATCGCCCGCACGGCATCTTCGCTGAGCGTCAAGGCGCCGCGGTTTTGCTCCTGGGCAAAGCGCCGCACGAATGCGTGCGCCAACAAAGCCGCATCACCCACACGCGCCCGCAAGGGCGGAATCTTCACCACGATTTCCGCAAGCCGGTAATACAGGTCTTCGCGAAAGCGCCCTTCCTTGCCCAGCTGGTTCAAGTCCTGGTGCGTGGCGCAGACAATGCGCACATCAACCGGTATTTCCTGTCGCCCACCCACGCGCTCAATCGTGCGTTCCTGCAGAAACCGCAGCAATTTGGCCTGCAATGAGAAGGGCAAATCGCCGATTTCATCCAGCATCAAGGTGCCGCCATTGGCCACTTCAATTTTTCCCAGCGTGGTTTTGGCCGCGCCGGTGAAAGCGCCCTTCTCATACCCAAACAGCTCGCTCTCGAGCAGGTTCTCCGGGATGGCGGCGCAATTGATGGCGACAAA
>JANNEZ010000238.1:0-5834 GCA_031379255.1 Rhodoferax sp.
GCGGACGCCGACCTGGTGTGCGCCTGCCGTTGGCCCAAGTTGGTGAGCACACCGACCAAGTGCTAGCCGAACTCAATTTACCCTGAACCATTAACGATAAAAAAGGCCTAGTCGTGACAGAAAAAAACTTAAACATTTCACGTCGCAGTAGCCTGTACTGGCTCGCTGGTACCGCACTCTCGTTGACGTTGCCCACCGCAACTGCTTGGGCGCAAAGCGACAAGCCACTGCGCGTCATATTGCCCGTGGGTGCAGGCTCCGGCGTAGACACCATCGCGCGAGCCAGCATCGCGTCGCTTATCAAGGCACTTGGGGGGCAGCCCGTAGTGATTGAAAATTTGCCTGGCGCGGGAGGTATCACCGGCGCGTCTGCAGTGGCCAAAGCCGCACCGGATGGGTTGACGATTGGCATGGTATCGAACAACCATGTCATCAACCCTAGCGTCTATAAAAAGCTGCCGTACGACACGCTCGCTGACTTCACAGCAATCACAGTAATGGGCTCAACGCCGCTCGTGTTGGTGGTGAACCCGGCCAAAGTGGCGGCCACCAACGTCAAGGAATTGGTGGCCCTGCTGAACGCCAAACCTGATGCCTACAACTACGCTTCGTCGGGCAACGGTACCGTGATTCACCTCGCGGGTGAAATGTTTGTGGATGAGGCCAAAGTAGCGATACGCCACATTCCCTACAAAAGTACTGGGGCCATGCTGACCGACCTCATTGGCGGCCAGGTTGAGATGGGCGTGGTGGCCTTGCCCGCTGTACAGGCACATCTCAAAAGCGGCGCATTGCGTGCGATTGGCCTGTGTGGTAAGGCGCGCACGCCAGCCATGCCCGATCTACCCACTATTGCCGAGCAGGGCTTGCCCAACTATGAAATTGAAGGCTGGTTTGCCGTGCTTGCCCCGGCCAAATTGCCAGCTGATCAGGTAAAGCGTATTCGCGACGCATTCGTTACAGCGTTCAACGCTCCAGAGGTTAAAGATGTGATGGCCAAACAGGGCAATATCATTAACCCAACCACGCCAGAAGCCGCTACCTCGTATTTCCAATCACAAATGATGCGTTACGCAGCACTTGCGAAAAAGAAAGGAATCACACTGGATTGACATCACCCTTTTTAATTAAAGTGGTCTCAACATGTTGGACTATGCAGAGTTCATTTCGGTGCGTGGCATCCGACGGCCATACGCCAAAACTTCCTTTCATTGATGAAGCAGGGTCAGTGAATTAAGCTTCATTGTCGCGCGTGGGCGAGCTGTCCAGTCACTTCCATGTATCGGTAGGGGTGGCCAGATTGCTCCCGCATTTGAGCGAAAAAAGTAGGTTATGGCGCAGCAGTGCGTCGTCCTGCGCGAAGGCTGCCCACAGGGCCGCCACAACGAAGGCGGCAGCTCATCCAGCAGGCCGCTTCAGCCGACACCCGCAAAGGTAGGCGAAAGTCCCTGGCGTTGATCAGGCATAAACTTCAACTTCTCTTTGCCGCCCGATAGTTCTTCTTGAATCGTTCGGGCACCCGTTCATCAAAGCCAAAAGCCACGCGCTGAACCTCGGAACTGTCAGTCGGTTGATGCCCCACACCCAGAGCTGATGCCCGCGGCGCGGGGATGGCCACCACGGTGCCGGCCAGGCGTCCCAACCCAGTAATTTCGCATTCCACTAAATCGCCAGGATCCACAGAGCGCGAATGGCACGGAGTGCCCATTAGAATAATGTCGCCCGACACCAGCGTGATATGGCGGGCGATATCGGCGATCACATAGTGCGGACCCCAGATGGTCTCATCACCAATGTGCGCCTCTTGCACCACCAAACCGTTACGGTAGGTGCGTTGGGTCTGCTCAAACAGGTTCACGCCTTTAACGATGCCAGGTCCAATCGGCAAAAGGGTGTCGGCGCCCTTGACGCGCAGCATGCTGCCCTGGTCGGTATCGCGGTAGTTTTGCAGGCCCATGTCTAGCGCGGGGCAAAAGCCTTCAATGTAGTCCCAGGCTTCGTCCGGCAGTACGTTACGGCAGGTCTTGCTAATAACCACGGCGTACTCGCCTTCGTAGTTCAAATACAGGCTGTCAGCCGGCTTGAGAATCTCGCAACCGTGGCCGTTGATGGCAGTTGGCGGTTTGGTGAAATAAGTCGGGGTTTCGGTGGGTTTAGGCTTGTTGCGCGTCTCCATGCTGCGCGATCTGTAGGAGATGTGAACCGCAATGATCTTGCTCGGCGACACCGGCGGCAGGTGCTGCACCGTGGCCGGATCCACCACGCGGCTGTCGTCCAGGCGCAATTGGCCTTTGTCGACACCGTCTTCAATGATGGTGCCCCAATAGGCGCTGCCGCCCACCAGCACACGGCGGCGTTCTACGCGCGGGCCGCGCATCACGGCGGGAAGTTCTTTCAGGGGGAATTCGAAGTTCATACAAACTCGCTGGTACGTTGTTGAGAAGAAGACGTGATGTGGGCCAGGGTATCAAACCAAACGTGGATATTCCCTGTGCCCCGGGCGTTTTCGTACGCAGATAAGGGCTCGCCTTTGACCTGGCAATCCTTGCCGCCCAAGGCTCCCAGCATCTGCAAGTAATGCGCACCGAACGCCTCCCAAGGCTTGCGCCGATAGTCCTGGTCCCAGCGTTCCAGCACGGTATCGTGTCGGCCCTGTTTGAGCAGTTCGATAGCTCCCTTGTCACTCTCGATGTTTTCTGGGCGCGAGACGTTGCTCTCGTGAAAGATGCGCGGGTGATTGGGCTTCCAGTCAATGGCGTTGAACTTGTGGCTAAGAGCACCTGATGCCAGCAAAACCACCCTCAGATCGCTGCGTCGGATAGCCTCGCCAATCGCTTCGCCAGACTTCAGGAAATGAGGCCAGTCACAGTTCTGACAAGAGCTCACGGTGACGACTGGAATGTCTGCGTGCTCCAGACGAAGCTGCTTGACGAGGTTAATCGTGGGGTACTGCTTGCCCAGCTCTGGGTGGTTGATTACGCGGTTGTAGCCGCCCTGCTCGCGCGACACCGCCTCGATGGCCAGGGCCAGGCCAGGGTGGCCTCGGTAGTTATAGGGCACACCATGCAGGTACCAGGGCATCTCTTCCGAGATGTAGTTGCCCTGGTAGCGGAGCGCGCCATCGACCAGATGGTAGCCGGTGGTAAACCAGTGACTGTCAAAAATAATGATCGCGTCAGGATTAACTGCGTCGAGCTTGCCGCGTAGCCGGGCATAGCCGGGAATCAGATCCGAATCCTCGCCATTGCCCATGAGGCGGCGAAATTCTTCGCACTGCATTAAGCCGGGGTGGTGCGAGACAATGGCTGCTCCTACTATGCTTCCCATAAATACTCCTTTTTTGATAACTGACTATGCAGGTTCAGCGCGGTCTTCGGGGTGTTTTCTAGTGATGAAATCCGCGGTTAACGATGGCTGAAGGACGCGCGAAACGGTTTCTTGGGCACTACTACGTCTTTCACATCGCAGAAAAATTCAAAGCTCCAGTCGCCGCCCTCGCGCCCCACACCGCTTCGCTTTATGCCGCCAAATGGCGCAGCCAAGTCGCGGATGCCAAAGCTGTTGACCCAGATGAAACCGGTACGTACCTGTTGGGCAATACCGGTTGCGTGCGCCAGTTCGCCGTAGCAGACGCCACCCAGGCCATAGTCGGTACCATTGGCCATGGCGATCAGCTCCTCATCGCTGCCGAAGGTCTGCAAAGTCAGCACTGGGCCGAATACCTCGTTCTGCACGATTTCGCTGTCTTGCCTCAGGTTGGTTAGCATGGTCGGCTGGTAATACTGTGCGCCGAACGGATGCGACTGGCCGCCCCAAAGTAGCTCCGCCCCGTCGGCGATTGCACGCGCTACAAAACCCTTCACTCGTTCAACTTGGCGCGGATGGATGATTGGGCCGATCTCGACAGCTTCGTCACGTGGGTCGCCGATGTTGAGCTTTTCCACATAGCCGCGCATCGCCGCCACAAAGACATCGCACACCTTCCTATGCACCAGAAAGCGCGTGCCCGCAAGGCAAACTTGACCAGCGTTGCGGTACATCAGCGCACCGGTGGCGGCGGCGTTGTCGATGTCCGCGTCCTCCAGCACAATAAACGGCGACTTACCGCCTAGCTCCAGGCTGCAAGGCACCAGGTTCGCACCCGCCGCCTGCGCAATCCATTTGGCAGTGGGCACAGAACCGGTGAACGAAACGCGGGCCAGGCGCGGATCAGACACCAGCTTGGCACCGGTGTTGGCCCCGCTGCCCTGCACGATATTAAAAACGCCAGGCGGCAGGCCAGCGGCATGCGCGCAATCGGCAAGAAGACTGCTTGTGAGCGGCGCCCATTCTGGCGGCTTCACGATCACTGTGTTGCCCGCAGCCAGCGCCGGGCCGAGCTTCCATGTGGCCAGCATCAGCGGCGAATTCCACGGCGTAATGATCACCACCACGCCCGCGGGGTCATGCCGCACAATATGCGTGGCCTGCTCGGTCTCAATAGGTCGGTCTTGTAGCGTTAGCGCGTGTTCGGCAAACCAAGTCATATTGAGCATCGCGCGCGGCACTACGCCGTGCTTCATGCGCGAGAGCAGGATGCCTGCATCGTTGGATTCGAGTTGACAGAACGCCTCAGCCCGCTTGCCGATCTCGGCGGCAAAGCGATCCAGGTAGGGCTTGCGCTCGGCGGCCGTGAGCGCGCTCCAGGCGGGGAAGGCGGCGGCGGCGGCCGTGATAGCCGTGTCCACATGCGTAGCCGTGCCTTCACTGATGCGGCCCAGTAGGCTCTGGTCGATGGGGCAATGCAGCTCGAACAACACGTCGGAGGCCACTCGCTGGCCGTTGATGTAGTGGTGAGGCGAGACGCCGTGGCCGGCGACGTTTAGGGTTTCAATCGACATGGTTACTCCTAAATTAGTAGCTTCTTAGGCTTACAAAATCAGCGTAAGCGGCCGATTTCATTCAAAACTCAACAGCTTGCCAGGATTCATCAGCCCGTTCGGATCGAGCGCCTTTTTTATACGCCGCATCAGGTGCAGTTCCAGCGGAGACTTATAGCGCGCCGACTCGTCGCGGCGCAGCACGCCCAGACCGTGTTCGGCCGAAATTGAGCCTTGATGGGCGTGTACCGAGTCGTGCACTAGCCGATTGAGCGACATTTCCAGCCCGAGAAATGCGACTTCCTGCTCTGGCGCACCGCCCGCCGTGCTATCAAGGCCCGCCTGGCGGGCCGGGGGGATATCTGCGCGATCGGGCAGCCGCATGTCGTCCGTCACGGCACCATGGTCAGGTTCGGTGATCTGCGACGAGATTTGCATGGCGCGCGAGGTCAGTCCGATCTTGTGTCCCAGGATCTTGCGGCCCTCGTCCAGTTTGACTTGCACCCAAGCACGCTGGATGGCATAGCTGTCGGCCATATCCATCGCTGGGTAGCGTTTCGAGAAATGTTCCACTTGCCCACGGCTTTTTTCGACTCGATGCAGCTCGTTTCTCAACGCGGCGTGGAATTCAGGACCGAGCATTAGTTTGTTTCCATGGGCAACACGCCAATTGCATGTTGACATCTTTATACGTGGCACAAGTTTCCAGAAAAAGGGGGCAATAAACAATTGATGGATTTTGTTTAATTCATAAGCCCTACTTTATAATCCGCTAATGTCGCTCGCACGCATCACCCTGCGCCAATTCGAGGCCTTCGTGGCCGTTGCCGACTTGCACAGTTTTGCCGCTGCGAGCGAGCGACTCGGGCTCACGGCTTCTGCCGTCAGTCAATTGGTCGCTGAGCTGGAATCCATCATCGGCTTTCGGGTGTTCGACCGCAGCACCCGCAAAGTCAACCTCTCCAGCGCCGGGCG
>JANNEZ010000390.1:0-2980 GCA_031379255.1 Rhodoferax sp.
GGCGCTGAAGCCTTGCTCGGCATGGGCGACAAGCTTTACATGCCCAGCGGCACGGGTATGCCCATCCGCGTGCATGGCGCGTTTGTGAGCGACGAGGAAGTGCACCGCGTTGTGGCCTACCTGAAAACCCAGGGCGAGCCCAACTACATCGAAGGTGTGCTCGAAGGCGGCACGGTGGATGGCGACGATGGCGCGCTGGGCGACTTGCTGGGCGCCAGCAACGGTGGGGAAAAAGACCCGATGTACGACCAGGCCGTTGAGGTGGTGCTGAAGAACCGCAAGGCCAGCATTTCGCTGGTGCAACGCCATCTGAAAATTGGCTACAACCGCGCTGCGCGCCTGGTCGAAGACATGGAAAAGGCCGGGCTTGTGAGCAGCATGAGCACCAACGGGCAACGTGACATTCTGGTGCCCGCGCGGGCCGAAGCTTGAACAGGGGTATTGCCATGAAAAGATTGCGCGTATTTTGGGCGGCCGCTTTTTTCTCGGCATTGGCAAACGCCAACGGACTGGAAAGCCTGGACGCGTTCGTGCGCACTGTGAAAACCGCGCGGGCCGATTTCACCCAGGTTGTCACCGCGCCTGCCAAAGGCGCGCAGGCGCCGCGGGTCAAGACGTCGACTGGAACCTTCGAGTTTTCGCGCCCGAGCCAGTTCAAGTTTGTCTACAAGAAACCGTTTGAACAAACCATCGTGGCCGACGGCCAAACCCTGTGGCTCTATGACCTTGACCTGAACCAGGTCACCAGCCGGAAACAGGCGCAAGTGCTCAACGCCACACCGGCAGCGCTGATTGCCACGGCGTCTGACTTGAAGGCATTGCAAGCCGACTTCACGCTGGCCAACGCGCCCGACAAGGACGGCCAGCAGTGGGTGCTTGCCACTCCCAAATCCAGGGATGGCCAGGTGCAGAATGTTCGCATCGGGTTCAAAGACGGTGTGCTGGCGACGCTTGAAATCCTTGACAGCTTCGGCCAGAACTCGCGCATGGGTTTTGCGGGCTTGCAGGTGAACCCGGTGCTGGATTCGTCGACGTTCCAGTTCAAGCCGCCAGTGGGTGCGGATGTGGTGAGGCAGTAGCGCAAAAGGCGGCCCAATTCAGCCAGCCCAATTCAACCGGCCCGCCACGGGCCAGAAGGAGTCCGTATGCCAATACTTATGCGAGTGCGTCCACGTTCCGCTTACCTTGCTGCCATCTTTGCCGTCGTTGCGGGCGCGGGAGTTCTGGGCCTTCTGGCGATGCATGGGGGCAAGGCTGAGGCCCAGGGTCTCTTGTCTGCTCCGGCCTGCCAGTGCTCTGCGCCTACCGTCATTTCAAGCCTATCCAGCAGCGTGGTGCATTGTCTGTGCGGCGGCATGTCGTGCGTCGTCAGCGAACACAAGGAACAGGGCAAAAACACCAACCTGATGCAGTGCGCCCGGTAAGCCTGCGCCCGGGCTGCCGCGGCACGCGGACACATTGACCAGCGCACGGGCTGAGCCACAATCGTTCTCGATGATCGAAGCGCTCCCCAACCATCCGCCCCTGGCTGAACGCCTTCGCCCGAAGCTGCTGGCCGAGGTGATCGGCCAGCAGCACCTGCTGGGCGAAGGCCTGCCGCTGCGCATCGCGTTTGAATCGGGCCAGCCGCACAGCTGCATACTCTGGGGGCCGCCGGGCACCGGCAAGACGACGATTGCCCGGCTGATGGCGGACGCCTTTGACGCGCAATTCATCACCATCAGCGCGGTGCTGGGCGGCGTGAAGGAAATACGCGAAGCGGTCGAGCGCGCCCAGGTGGCGCAGGGTCAGGGTGAAGGCGGTGGTCGCCGCACCATCGTCTTCGTCGACGAGGTTCACCGCTTCAACAAAAGCCAGCAGGACGCCTTTTTGCCGCACGTTGAAAGCGGCCTCTTCACCTTCATTGGCGCCACCACCGAGAACCCGTCTTTCGAAGTCAATTCAGCGCTGCTGTCACGCGCGGCCGTCTATGTGCTGCAACCGCTGAGCGAGCCAGACCTTGAGCAGATCGTCGCCCGCGCGCAGGCCATCAAGGCCTTGCCCGCCATCGAGCCGGCCGCCACCGGGCGCCTGGTGGCCTATGCCGATGGCGACGCCCGGCGCCTCTTGAACACACTGGAAACCCTCGCCGTGGCCGCGCAGCAGGAAAAACGCGACAGCATCACAGAGGCCTGGCTGCAAAAGGCGCTGGGCGAGCGCCTGCGCCGTTACGACAAGGGCGGCGACCAGTTTTACGATACCATTTCGGCGCTGCACAAATCGGTGCGCGGCTCGGATCCGGACGCGTCTTTGTACTGGTTCACGCGCATGCTCGATGGCGGGGCCGACCCGCGTTACATGGCGCGCCGGCTCATCCGCATGGCCAGTGAAGACATCGGCCTGGCCGACCCGCGCGCGCTGCGCCTGGCGCTCGACGCCGCCGAGGTCTACGAGCGCTTGGGCTCGCCCGAAGGTGAACTGGCGCTGGCCGAATGTGTGATTTACCTCGCCGTGGCGCCCAAGTCGAATGCCGTCTACAAGGCTTTCGGCGCGGCCAAGGCGCTCATCAAGCAAGATGGCACGCGACCGGTGCCCATGCACCTGCGCAACGCGCCGACAAAGCTGATGAAGCAGCTCGACTACGGCAAGGGTTACCGCTACGCGCATGACGAAGAAGCGGGCTTTGCGGCCGGCGAAACCTACCTGCCCGAGGGCATGGCGGCGCCTGGCTTTTACCAGCCGGTGGAACGCGGCCTGGAGATTCGGATTGCCGAGAAGTTGCGTGGGCTGGCGGAGCGAAACAGCAAAGGGTGACGACCCCGGTGTAGCGAGCCAGGATTGGCGACTTGGATTTTGTGACGGCACGAAGTTGCCAAGGTTAGCTATATAAATTATAGCAAACAATTAATATTGTTCGTGACTTGAAAGGCTAAAAACCTTCAAAAATCGCATTTTTTGGGAAATTGTTGTAAATAATTAACACCCATGTTAACTATCTTGC
>JANNEZ010000391.1:0-7794 GCA_031379255.1 Rhodoferax sp.
AAAAACGGCCTGCGCGTGTCCTTCCATTCCGACTTCATGATGGCCCCGATGGAGCCGCTCTTGCTGGCCTGGTGCGCCGCCGCGCGCGTCACCAAATCGGGCCGGCAGGTGTCACCCGAAGAGCGCCTGACGCTGGAGCAAGCCCTGCGCGGCATCACCATCGACGCCGCCTTCGGCCTGAATCTGGACCACGAGATCGGCTCCATCGTGGCCGGCAAAAAAGCCGATTTCACGGTGCTGGACGACGACCCGTATGAACTGGGTGTTGACCGGCTGAAGGATGTGCGGGTGGCGGGCACGGTGTTTGAGGGGGAGCTGCATTTGTTGCCGAAGGCGCTGGCGAGTGTGCTGGCGGGTTCGGGGGCGAGTGTTTTGCGTTCCGGCGCTTCACAAGCTGCGTCGGCCCGCCTGCCGAGTGAAGCCATCACGCTGCCGGCGGCGTTCAACGCTGTTCGCTACCGGCCAGTCGCCCCTTTGTGTTGCGACGCCGATGGTGACCCCTGCGTGTTTGTGCGGCAACTTTCGGGGTGGATGGGGTCGCTTGGCTTCGAGGGCGCAAGCAGATAAACTCAAACCCATCCGGGAGAACAGTATGGGATATGCCGATTTGATTCAAAAGCGACTGCAGACTCTGACAGAGCAGAAGCAGGCGGAGGTGTGCGACTTTGTCGAGTTCATTGCTGCCCGCAACCCTGCTGCAATCGCGATAGAAGAGACCGAGCGCAAATCCAAGGTGTTGTCCGCGCTTGCCTCTGCACGGGCGAATTGGCCCAGGATGGGGTCGGCCAGCGCAGGCCAAATAGCTACAGACATGCGAGCTGAATGGGATGGCCGCGGGTGGGAGGGGGGCGCTAATGTTCTGCCTGCTTGACACCAACGTATTGATTGAGGCGCTGGGAGCCAATTTCCCGAGCGAAGCTCAAAACGAATTGAAGCAACCCTGATCGTCAACGCGCGTTATTCGGTCATTACGCGGATGGAGTTGCTGGGGGGAGTGGCCATACCGCCGAGAGTCGGCAATCCGCTCAAGTGTTGTTGGAACAACTGGTTGAAGTTGGCCTAACCCCCGCGACTGCGGACAAGGTCATCGACATCCGATCGCGCATCGCCATCAAACTGCCCGACGCCATCATCGCCGCCAGTGCGATCACAGAAAATCTGCAACTGATGACCCGAAACACAAAAGATTTCAGCCGCGTCCCTGGTCTGGAGCTTCTTGACCCGTTTGTAGGTTGACAGCCGAACACCAAAAAGGCCCTTGCGGCGAGCCAAGCCCAAATGCTTGGGGGCTCTCAGCGCTTCGCTTTTTGAAATCGCCCCAATCCTTTGGGCCTGACTCGCCGCACTGCATCCGTGTGGGATCGACTGGTTTTTAGTGGTAGTCGTCTTCACGCTGGTGCCGGATGGCACCGATGATGACAGTCTTGTTGTCAACGATTTCAAACAGCGCGACATAGCCTGAGCTTCCGAACGAAATAATGAGTTCGCGAACGAAAGGGCTGTCTCCAGCCTTGCGGCAGGCGAATGGCGAGGAACCCAGGAAGCCTATCCCTTCTTTGATGGCTTGCAAGGCCCTTTCGGGGATGTCGAGGTCACCGGTCTCGCTTTCCATTTCGCGCTGGAGCGCAAAATCAAAAAGCTGTTCCAGATCTTCGCGGGCAGCGTTGCTGAACCGAACCTCGTAGCTCATCCCTTGCGCTGTGATTGCGTGCGCTGTGCAGTGGCCAGCTTGGCCTCTAGTTGGGCCACAACAACTTGCGCAGGTGTGCCTCCCCCGGCGCGCTTGGTCTCTTCGATGGCAGCGATGCCGCGGCGAAGAAACTCAGTTTGATTTTTGCGCGTCAATACCGTTTGACGAACAGCGCTTTCAACAAATTCAGAAAGCGATTCGCCCCGCATAAGAACACCTTCTACTTCGAGCCTGAACTCGGGCGCGACGCGGATTGGGGGAATGGTGGCTGTTTTCATGTCTTGATTGTATTGCAACTGCGATTCAAATGGCCTTGTGCAAGTGGGAAGCACCCGTTGCCGAGGGCCCGTGCCGCGAGCCAGGCCCAAATGCTTGGGGCTCTCAACGCTTCGCTTTTTGAACTCGCCCCAATCCTTTGGGCCTGACTCGCCGCACTACATCCGTCGCGAATTGAGAGTGGCGTTGGCAAATTCAGGCCACACCAAAGCGTCGTCTCCGGATTGGGCAACGCGCTGGCTGTCAGCCGCCCATCCTTCACGTGGATTGCGCTTTAGCGGTGGGATTTCATTTTTCTCGCTTTTGATTTGCAGATCGGAGGCATGCGCAACCGCCAACGTACTGCGCGCTAGGTGTTCCAAAACCACGCGAGCTTGTTCCAGCGTCACTCCTGGAAACCATTCCACAAACTGGTGGATGGAGGCGTCGTTTTCAAGATTTTCAAACAGCGCCGCCAGAGGCACTCGCGTGCCGCGAAATACCCAAGCACCACCCACACGATCCGGGTCGTGTTCCACAGCGGTGCAGGTGTGCCAGTCATTCATGGGCGGATGGTAGCAGTGGAAGCGGGTTTGCCACCGCGGTCGCGGTGTCTTTTTGGGCTCACGCCTAAGGCCGAAAAAGCTCTTGTTGATTTCAGTAGACAGCCATAGTACGAATTCCACCACATCAGGAATAGGCATCGTGTCCGGTTTACACAAGGAGTTCTCGAACATAGGAAAAGTCAGGCTCAATTACAGAATTCCAATTACGGATGTGATCTTGTCCAATTGGTGAATTCCAAAACTCTCGCGCTTTCTCATAAGAAATCCAATTAAAAAACAAGTACACCTGATTGTGAGCTTCGTCATCCTCAAGCGCGCTAAAACTCAGTTCGCCAAATGTGCTGCGATCAAAACTGCAGAGAGCGGCAAGAAATTCATCCAAGTAGGCTACGTTTACTTTCGCAAGTACCTTGACCACATTCGACTCCTTCGGCTTAGCTATTCCATCACGCATGCGTTCGTGTCTTAGCGCAGTCAGCGCGAGTGCGTACTCATTCCAATATTGCACCGCCTCGTGGATTGTTGCTTTGTAAAACTCGTGAGGCGGCATGAAGAGCAGGCAGCCCTCGTAGACCTCGCGGTCCTGCGGGCCGAATCCATCGTAATTTGTGCACCACACAACTTTCCTAGTGGGTGCCGTCTCGGATTCGCTGTGCTGCAAGAGTTCCGCCTGAGATCCACACACAGGGCACGGTTCAAGGTGCGCTCCACTCGGGATCGGCAGCTTTGTGTATTCGGCGTGCGGCATCTTTTCTCCTTGGAGGGGTTAGAAATAAACTTCAGTCGATGTCCGGTACGTCTGGCCATTCTGGACGGTTCGCCTTCACCCAGTTCTTCAGCTTTCGCCTCGCCGAGTCACCTGCGGTTTCGATCTCAAGCAAAACGCACACCGCTTTCCAATTGCCCAACCCCTTTCGGGTCTTCAGTTCAGGGATCATTTCAACCCAGGCGCCGACACTCGGCGTCGGTGCCTTCTTAGGTTCCCGTTTGGTGATGAAAATGGGCTCAGGTAAAAGATTGTCTGGCTTGTTGCGCTTCTCGTCGGGCATTGCCGTCGTCAGGTGCGGCTGGAGCACTCGACGCAGGGCGTCATTGAACGGGAGGTTTTCGAACGGTGTCCTTTTCGCCAAGCGCTCAACTAGAGCGGCAAGATCGTCGTCCACGTCAAACTTTTGCATCTGTAACTCCTTTTAAAGATAGGGAATCACTAGTATAACACACTACAACACTAGCACTAATAATTGGTTACTAGTGTTTTCGCTGAGTGCTGTGAGTTGCGCCATCATCCCCGCCCGCCCCAGGTTGTTCATCGAGTCGCAGAAACTCTCAGGCTGCGCATGAGTCAGGTGTCTGTTGAAGCCCATACTGGGACCGCCACCACATTAACCGTCCCAATGGATTACAATCAACCCTATGTTAACCGTCGCAGAACTGCCCGAATTCATCCGTGCTGCCGACAAACTGCTGATGGATGCCGAGCGGCTGGACATCATTCGTTACCTGGCGGAGCACCCCAAAACAGGCGATCTGATGGAGGGCACGGGTGGCGTGAGAAAACTGCGCTGGGGGCGTGGCGGCAAGGGCAAGAGTGGCGGCGTGCGTGTCATCTATTATTTTCATGACGACGAGATGCCGCTCTACTTGTTGACGCTTTTTGCCAAAGGCGATCAGGACAATTTGTCCAAGGCAGAGCGCAACGAGTTGGCGGGTTTGGTCAAACTGCTGGTTCAGGTATGGAAAAGGAAATCACCATGAGCACCACATTCGACAGCATCAAACGGGGCTTGCAAGAGGCCATCGAACACGCTGAAGGGCGCGCCCCGCAAACCCGCGTGCACCGTCCCCGCCCGGTGGATGTGAAGGCCTTGCGGGCCAAAGTGAGCATGACGCAAGAGCAATTTGCCGCGCGTTTTGGTTTTTCCACCGCCACACTGCGTCATTGGGAGCGTGGCGACCGCTCCCCGCAAGGGCCCGCGCTGGTGTTGCTGAATGTGATTGCACACAACCCGAAGGCGGTGACTGACGCACTGGCGGCGTGATCAGCCGCTCAGTGAATTAGCCCTTCAATCTTTTAGCGACCCCAACACCCGATCCACCATCACCCCCGCCTGCCCCAGGTTGTTCATCGGGTCGCAGAAACCTTCCAGCTGCGCGCGGGCAACGTGTTTGTTGATCTCGGGGTGTTCTGCCAGCAGGTCGATCAAGGGGCGTTTCTGCTTCAGCGCGTCGCGGCAGATGTCATAGACCAGGTCGTGTGCATATTCACGGCCGAGGTAGGGGCCCAGGCCCATCATCACGGCTTCACTCATCACCAGGCCGTGGGTCATATCGATGTTTTTGCGCATCTGCGCGGCGTCCACTTCCAGGCCTTGCAGGATGAACTTGGTTTGTTTGAGCGCGCCGGACATCAGGCAGAAAATCTCCGGCAGAGCCACCCATTCAATCTCCCACGGGCCGGTGCTGCGTTCGTGGTCGGCCACCATCGCGTCCATCAGGCTTGCGGCGAGCTGGCGCACCACGGAGATGTTGGCGTGGATGTAGAGGCACGAGATCGGGTTGCGCTTTTGCGGCATGGTGCTTGACGAGCCTCGGCCCGGCGCGAAGGGCTCGAAGACTTCGGCCACTTCGGTCTGCATCATCAGTTTCACGTCCATGGCGATCTTGCCGAGCGAGCCGCCGACAATGCCCAAGAAAGCGCCGACTTCGGCAAAGTTGTCGCGCACCGTGTGCCAAGAGATGAGCGGCTGGCCCAGGCCCAGTTCTTTCATCAAGGCGGCCTGGGTTTCCATGGCGCCTTTTTCGAGTGACGAGAGCGTGCCCGAGGCGCCACCAAATTCACCCACCAGCACACGCGGCTTGAGTTGCGTGAGGCGCTCGCGGTGCCGTTCGATGCCGGCCAGGATGCTGGCCATCTTGTAGCCAAAGGTGATCGGCGTGGCCTGCTGCAGGTTGCTGCGGCCGATGACGGGCGTGTCGCGGTGATCCCTGGCGAGTTTTGCCAGCGCGGCGGAAATGTCTTTCAAATCCGTTTCAACCAACGCCAGACCTTCGCGGATCTGCAACACGGCCGCCGTGTCGGTGATGTCCTGCGTAGTGGCGCCCCAGTGGCAATATTCGCCCAGACCGTCTTTGCAATTGGCGTTGATCTGGTTCACCACCGCGATGATGGGGTAACCGACGGCCTCGGTCTTGGCTTTCAGTTTGGCCCAGTCAATCTGGCTCAACTCGCAGTTTTTGACGATCTCGTCCGCCGCCTCCTGGGGGATGATGCCCAGCTTGCCTTGTACCTTGGCCAGGGCGCGTTCGATGTCGAGGTATTTGGCGGTGCGGTTTTCGTCCGACCACACCTGGCGCATGGCGGCGTCGCTGAAGATGTCGCCGAAGATTTTGCTGTCGATGATGGAAGCGGGCATGGGTTTCCTCGGGTCTTGTGTTGAAAGATTGAATGGGGGTGCTGCGTAAATGGGGGTGCTGCGCAAAGTGGGCCGGGTCGAGCGGTTTCAGCCTGCCTGCGCAGCCCGTGCAACGATGCGTTCGGCCTTGAGCATGACGGGGCGGTCCACCATCTTGCCGTCCAGCTGGATCGCGCCGCCAGTGGACGCGGCCCAGGCCTGCATCACACGCTGGGCCCAGGCCATTTCGGTGTCACTGGGTGCCAGCGCCTTCAGTACGGCCGGTACCTGCGACGGATGGATGCACATTTTGGCGCCGAAACCCAGAGCGCGGGCCTGCGCCATATCGGCTGCCACACGCGCAGCATCCAGCTCGGGCGTGACGCCCGCCACGGGCGATGCGATGCCTGCGGCGCGCGAGGCGATCGCGATTTGCGCGGCGGCAAAGTCCAGCGCCGGTGAGCTTGCCGGAATGTCCAGGTCGGCCATGTAGTCCAGTGACCCAAAGGCCAGACGGGCCACACCGGGCGCGGCTGCAATTTGCTGCAGCGCCAGCATGCCGCGTGCGGTCTCGATCAGTGGCAGCGCTGTCGCATCGGCGGGCAAGCCCTGCAAAGCGCTGGCGACCTGGCTTGCCGACTCGCATTTGGGCAACATCACGCAGGCTGCCCGCACTGCCTGGATGAGCGCGAGGTCTTCTGCATGCCATGGCGTGGCGTCGTCGTTGATGCGGATCAGGGTCTGATCGCGCCTGGCGGCAGTACTGCCCATCCATTCGGCGATGGCCTGACGGGCCAGGGCCTTGTCGGCTGGCGCAACCGCATCTTCCAGGTCAATGATGATGCAGTTTGCGCCCGAGGCCTGGGCCTTGGCAAAGCGCTCGGGCCGGTTGCCTGGCACAAACAGGTAGGTCAGCGGCAGGGCCGGGTTCACGCTCACACCGCACCTTCGGCGCGCAGTTCGGCAATGCGCGTGGCGCTGTAACCCTGTTGGCCGAGGATGGCGTCGGTGTGCTGGCCCAAGGCCGGCACGGGGTCCATGCGCGGCGCGCCAAGGTCCCAGGAGCCGGGTGGCAATAAAGCAGGGATGGGGCCGGCCGGCGTGCCAATCTCGCGCCAGCGGTCGCGCGCTTTGAGTTGCGGGTGAGCCCAGACTTCTTCCATGGTGTTGACCTGGGCGTTGGCAATGCCGGATTTTTCCAGGCGGTCAGCCACCTCAACTGCAGTGAGGCTGGAGAAGGCTTCAACAATCAGGGCCGACAGCACCGCGCGCTGGGCGCTGCGCTTGGCATTGGTGGAAAATTTTTCTTCAGTGGCCAGCGCAGGCTGCAGCAAAACCTTGTCGCAAAAAATCTTCCATTCGCGCTCGTTCTGCAGACCCA
The DNA here is from genome assembly GCA_031379255.1 of Rhodoferax sp. Classification (GTDB taxonomy): domain Bacteria; phylum Pseudomonadota; class Gammaproteobacteria; order Burkholderiales; family Burkholderiaceae_C; genus JANYCG01. Next base: position 7,285 of record JANNEZ010000391.1, read on the forward strand.
GCATCACCGTCTTTCCGTCACCTGCCGGGAAGGGGCCATACGGGTAGATCGTGGCATGGCTGGCCCCTGTGCGTGGTGGTGGCGTTGCGCCTTCAAATGCGTAGTACAGCGGGTAGTTCATCCACTCCGTCAACGACTCCAGCATCGACACGTCGATGCGCTGGCCTTCGCCGGTTTGCTTCCGGTGCATCAGCGCTGCCAGGATGTTGGTGTAGGCGTACATGCCCGCAGCAATGTCGGCTATCGACGGCCCGGCTTTCGAAGGGGTATCGGGTGTGCCGGTGACGGACACAAGGCCCGATTCGCTCTGGATCAGCAGGTCGTAAGCTTTTTTGTCGCGGTAGGGTCCGTCGCTGCCGTAACCCGAGATGTCACAGACGATGATGCCGGGCTTGATTTTGCACAGCGCCTCGTAGGACAGTCCGAGCCGCGCCGCCGCGCCAGGTGCCAGGTTTTGCACCACGACATCAGCCTCTTCGACAATCAGGCGCATCAGGATTTTTTGCGCTT
>JANNEZ010000403.1:0-4221 GCA_031379255.1 Rhodoferax sp.
TGATGGGCGAGCACCAGATCGAAGTGGTCGGCGCCAAGCTGCGCGCCATGATGCCGTGGATCGCCAAAAACAAGCTGGTCGATCAGACGCGCAACTGACGGGCCGCAAGCGAACGCCGAAGAATTCGATTCGGCGCTGTAAGACAAGAGGCCACTTCAGTGGCTTTTTGTCTTTTTTCAAAGGAGGCGGGAGTATATTCAGCCCAGACAACAAGAGGCCCCATTCATGCACGACGGAATCGAATCAGACACCCTCTCGAACGACGGCATTGTGGTGCGCAAGCGCCGCAAGGGCATCTATATCCTGCCGAATCTGTTCACGCTGGCAGGCTTGTTTGGCGGTTTTTATGCCGTAGTGATGGCCGTGAATGGCGAGTTCGACAAGGCCGCCATTGGCGTGTTTCTCGCCATGGTGCTCGACAGCCTGGACGGCCGCGTCGCCCGCATGACCAACACCCAAAGCGCCTTTGGCGAGCAGATGGATTCACTCTCCGACATGGTCTCTTTTGGCGCCGCGCCGGCGCTCATCTGCTACATCTGGGCGCTGCAGGGCCTGGGCCGCTGGGGCTGGCTGGCCGCATTTGTCTACTGCGCCTGCGCCGCGTTGCGCCTGGCGCGTTTCAACGTCAACACCGGCGTGGTCGACAAACGTTATTTCCAGGGCTTGCCGTCACCTGCGGCGGCGGCGCTGGTGGCCGGTTTTATCTGGCTCATGACCGACCTGGGTTTTGACGGGGCCGACAAACTCTGGGGCATCTCCATCCCGTGGATCGCGTTTGCCGTGGCTTTGTGCAGCGGCCTGACGATGGTGACCAACGTGCCGTTTTACAGCTTCAAAGACCTGAGCATGAAGAAAAGCGTGCCCTTTGCGGTGCTGGTCCTGATTGCGCTGGGCATTGCCGTCGTCAATATTGACCCGCCGATTGTGCTGTTTGGCGTGTTCGTGGCGTATGGCCTGAGCGGTTATGTGATCTACGGCTGGCGCAAAGCCAAAGGCCAGCAAACCAGCGTGATCGCCACCTCGACAGACGAGCCGGATGAGAGGGGCTTGCATTGACCGGTTGTGCCGTCGATAAATTCCATGTTATATTTACTCCCATGAACCGAATTCTGCTGGCCCTACTGCTATCCCCCAACGGGCGGAGACGGTAGCGCACGCGCAAAAACCCTCAAACGGCCCGTCTGCACTTGCAACGGGCCGTTTTTCTTTGTGCCGGATTTTTTTGTTAAATCTTTCAGGAGCGAACCATGACCGACAAACTCATCATTTTCGACACCACCCTGCGTGATGGCGAGCAGTCGCCGGGAGCGTCGATGACCAAAGACGAAAAGTTGCGCATTGCCCGCCAGTTGGAGCGTCTCAAGGTCGATGTGATCGAAGCCGGGTTTGCTGCCAGCTCGAACGGCGATTTTGAATGTGTGAAGGCAATTTCGGGCGTGATCAAGGACAGCATCGTGTGTTCACTGGCGCGCGCCAACGACCGCGACATCTCGCAGGCCGCCGCTGCGCTCAAGTCGGCGCAGCGCGCGCGCATCCACACCTTTATCGCCACCAGCGCCTTGCACATGGAGAAAAAGCTGCGCATGACGCCCGAGCAGGTGTTGGAGCAATCCATCCAGTCGGTGCGGTTTGCCCGTAACCTCTGCGCTGACGTGGAGTTCAGCCCCGAGGACGGTTACCGCAGCGACATGGATTTTTTGTGCCGTGTGCTCGAAGCCGTCATCAAGGAGGGTGCCACCACGCTGAACATTCCCGACACCGTGGGTTACGCCGTGCCCGAGTTGTATGGCCAGTTCATCAAGACCCTGCGCGAACGTGTGCCCAACAGCGACAAAGTCGTGTGGAGCGTGCATTGCCACAACGACTTGGGCATGGCCGTGGCGAATTCGCTTGCTGGCGTGATGCTGGGCGGCGCACGCCAGGTGGAGTGCACCATCAACGGTTTGGGCGAACGGGCCGGCAACTGCAGCCTGGAGGAAATCGTGATGGCAGTCAAGACACGCAGGGACTATTTCAACCTGGACGTGGGCATCGACACAACGCAGATCGTGCCGGCCAGCAAGATGGTCAGCCAGACCACCGGTTTTGTGGTGCAGCCGAACAAAGCGGTGGTTGGCGCAAACGCGTTTGCCCATGCCAGTGGCATCCATCAGGATGGCGTCTTGAAGGCTCGCGACACCTACGAAATCATGCGCGCGGAGGACGTCGGCTGGGCCGCCAACAAAATTGTGCTGGGCAAACTCAGCGGACGCAATGCCTTCAAGGCGCGCCTGAATGATTTGGGTGTGCAGATGGAGTCGGAAGCCGACATCAACACGGCGTTTGCCCGTTTCAAGGAACTCGCGGACAAAAAATCGGAGATTTTTGACGAAGATATTCTCGCGCTGGTGAGTGATGAAAGTGTGACGCACGAGAAGGAGCACTTTGGGTTTGTCTCCTTGAGCCAACACAGTGAAACCGGGGAGAGGCCTCACGCCCATGTGGTGATCACCGTGGCAGGCAAAGAAATTCGCGGGGAGTCCGACGGCAATGGCCCGGTTGACGCCTCGCTCAAGGCTATCGAAGCACACGTCAAAAGCGGTGCCGAGATGGTGCTGTATTCGGTCAACGCCATCAGCGGATCGACCGAATCTCAGGGCGAAGTGACGGTGCGGCTGCAATCCAGCGGCCGCATCGTCAACGGCGTCGGGGCAGACCCCGACATTGTGGTCGCCAGTGCCAAGGCTTATCTGAGCGCCCTCAACAAGTTACACAGCAAAGCTGATCGAGTGGCTGCACAAGGGTAAATTTGAATAAGGGTTTACCCTCTGTTGTGATCTTTCTGTTGAGATATCGGGTTTAAGTGCTTGATTCAACGTAACTTTGTTGGATAAACTGTGGCACTGCCGTGAAAATGGCGGGCGAATGGTTTGTTCAATTATCGAATTGTTGCGTTGGGAAACACCTTGAATCGACTTCAATCAGCGTTTGCTATTGCATTTCTGGCGATTTCAGTCAGCTTGGCCGGGTTCAGCAGTGCCAGCGCGGCCTCATCATCCCGGCTGTCGGCGAAATCAGCCAGCGCGGCCAAGGCTCAAAAGCAAAAAATTGGCAGATCCAGCAGCAAATCGGCCATCAAGAGCAAACGAAAAGTCGCTGCGAAGGCGGTCGTGGTGCCAGCCAAACCTTCCTTTGGCGAACTGGCCGGCCTACACGGCAGCGCGGATGCGCTCGATTTGAAATCGAGTGTGGCGCTGGTGATGGACCAGGACACCCATGAAGTGCTGTTCAGCAAGAACGAGCAGGCGATTTTGCCCATCGCGTCATTGACCAAGCTGATGACCGGTTTGGTGGTCACCGAGGCCCGATTGCCTGCGGACGAAATCATCACCATCTCGCAGGAAGATGTTGATACCGAAAAGGGCAGTCGCTCGCGCCTCAAGGTCGGGACCGAGTTGAGCCGCGGCGAGCTGTTGCACCTGGCCTTGATGTCCAGTGAAAACCGGGCGGCGCATGCGCTGGGCCGCAGCTTCCCGGGTGGCATGCCGGCCTTTGTCAATCAAATGAATGCGAAGGCCAAACTTCTGGGGATGACCGATACCAAATACGTGGAGCCCACCGGCCTTTCCAGCAAAAACCAGTCTAGCGCCCGTGATCTGGCGAATTTGGTGAACGTCGCACACGGCGACTCGGTGCTCAGGGAATACTCAACCTCGCCCGGTTACCTGGTGGCCGTTGGCAACCGCAACATTCAGTTCAACAACACCAACCGGCTGGTTCACAACCCCACATGGGACATTGGCCTGCAAAAAACCGGTTATATCTCCGAAGCCGGGCGATGCCTCGTCATGCAGACCAAGGTGGCCGGGCGCAAGCTGATCATGGTGTTTCTCGATTCAGCGGGCAAACTGAGCCGTTTGGGCGATGCCGAGCGTGTGCGCCGCTGGGTTGAGTCGTCTCCGCTGGTTGCGCCTTTGTCCACGCCGGTGTCAGCGGTTCTGGCCAACCCGAAAACCTAAAGACGTCGAAATCTCGTTGACAGTGGCCTGAAGTTTCGGCAACCAGGCCTCCTCGAGCCGGCTGGCGGGCGCAGAAATTGACAGTCCCGCAACCAGTTTGGATTGGTCGTCGTAAATGCCTGCGGCCATGCAGCGCACACCGAGTTCCAGCTCCTCATTGTCCTGCGCGTTGCCGCTCTGGCGGACCCGAGCCAGTTCCCGCTCCAATGTGGCCAACTGCGTG
>JANNEZ010000469.1:0-15240 GCA_031379255.1 Rhodoferax sp.
TGGCGAATTCAGCATCGCCGATGCCTATTTCGCGCCGGTGTGCATGCGCATCCGCACCTACGCATTGCCCGTGCCGCCCGTGGTCAGCGCGTATGTGGAGCGCGTCGCGCAGCTCGAAAGCGTTCAGGCCTGGATCAAGGACGCCCTGGCCGAGCGCGAGTTTGTGGTGTTTGACGAGCCGTATCGCGCCCGGCGCTGAGGCGCGAATGCCGGTCGCGGATAATTCCGCATGGACACCGTCAGCCCCGAAAAGCGCTCCTGGATCATGTCGCGGATCAAGGGCAAGAACACAAGCCCGGAATTGCTTGTCCGCAAATTCGTCCACGCATTGGGTCTGCGATTCCGGCTTCACGCCCCGCGCTTGCCGGGGAAGCCTGATCTTTCCCTGCCTCGCTTCAAAAAAGCGATTTTCGTGAACGGTTGTTATTGGCATGGACACGCAGGCTGCGCCGATTTCCGCTTCCCAAAGACCAACAAGCCGTACTGGCGAGCTAAGATAGAGCGCAACCGCGAGCGTGATATCGAAAATGCGGCCGCGTTGCGCCGGGCGGGTTGGAAATCTCTGGTTGTTTGGGAGTGCGAATTGTCCGATCCCATGAAGGCCGGGGGAAAAATTGTGAGGTTTTTAAGTGCTTGACTATTATGAGTTCTTCGCTGGCGGCGGCATGGCGCGGCTCGGGCTGGGAAAGGCATGGAATTGCTTGTTCGCGAATGATTTCGATCCGAAAAAGGCCGCTTCATACCAGCGCAATCACGGCCACTCTGAGATGCAGGTCGGCGATATCGCGCAGGTTCAAAGCTCCGAATTGAAGGGCAAAGCTGATTTGGCTTGGGCGTCGTTTCCTTGCCAGGACCTTTCACTGGCAGGTCAAGGCCAAGGGCTGGATGGCGCCCGCAGCGGCACGTTTTGGGCGTTCTGGCAATTGATGGATCGCATGCGGGCGGAGGGCCGCCAGCCTTCCATGATCGCTTTGGAGAACGTGTGCGGGGCGATCACCTCGAATAAAGGGCGCGATTTTGCGGAATTGATCAGCGCCGTCGGCCGCCTGGGTTACAGAGTTGGCGGTTTGGTGATCGACGCCGCCCATTTTGTGCCTCAGTCCAGGCCCCGGCTATTCATCCTGGCCGTCGCGCCCAATATCCAAATTCCGCCAGGCTTGGCTCGCCCGGACCCAAGCAGCTTGTGGCACCCGCGAAATTTGGTGGAGGCGAAGTTCACGCTTCCAAAGGCAGTTCAAGATCAATGGATTTGGTGGAATCTTGCTTTGCCGCCGGATCGCCAGAGCGTGTTTGCGGATTTGATCGAGGCGGATCCTCAAGGCGTTGCGTGGAATGCCGACGAGAAGACTCAAGCTTTGCTGACAAGCATGTCGCCGCTCAATCAACAAAAAGTGAAGGCAGCGCAGCGATCAGGCCGACCGCAAGTTGGCGCCTTGTACAAACGGACTCGGGGCGGCGTAGTGCGAGCCGAAGTGCGTTTCGACGATATTGCAGGGTGCCTGCGCACGCCCAGCGGGGGCTCCAGCCGACAGACGATATTGGCGATAAATGGGTCGCAGGTCCGGTCACGGCTGTTGTCCTCGCGCGAAGCGGGTCGATTGATGGGCCTGCCCGAGGAATACGAACTCCCGGCGAACTACAACGACGCCTACCACCTGGTCGGCGATGGATTGGTCGTGCCAGCTGTCGCGCACTTGGCGGAACACTTGATCACGCCTATCGCGCTTGCCAATCACCAAGCCGAGCTGGCCTTTGCGGCATGAGCGTCAAGAGCGGCCCTGCCAAAATAACGGCCGGACCGCCTTTTGAAACTGCCGAACTTCGCAAGACCCTGACAGCTTTTTTGAACCAGCAGGTTGCCGACTCCTCGACTGGAACCAATCGCCGGCTTGGCAACTTCAAATTCGGCGTCTACGCGTTCTTTGATTTTGATGGCGAACCCGTCTACGTCGGCCAGACCAACGAGAAACTCAGCACGCGGATTCGCCGCCATTTGACCAACCAACGGACCGACGCCGTTGCGATGAAAGTGCTCGATCCCTTCGAAGTTTATGAAATTGAAGTCTGGCCCCTCCCACACCTCCAGGGGGCTGAAAAGAAGGACTTGAAGGCGAAAGCCGAACTGGATTGGCTTGAATCCTCGGTATTTCAAACTTTGTTGACTCAAGCCAAACGGCTCGCATGGTTGGCGCAGGCGCGCCTTGAAGGCGTTCACGCGCAAGCTGACCCAGCGGAAGACGCTGACGATTAGGGCGCGCAAGCCCATGCAAATCTACCTCGTTGGCGGCGCAGTTCGGGATACCCTGATGGGTTTGCCGGTTGAGGATCGCGACTGGGTCGTGGTGGGCGCCACACCCGAGCAGATGGTGGCGCTGGGTTACAAACCGGTTGGACGCGATTTCCCGGTTTTTCTGCACCCGGTCAGCAAGGAGGAATATGCACTGGCCCGCACTGAGCGCAAAACTGCGCCGGGTTACCGCGGCTTTGTCGTGCATGCCGCCCCGGAGGTGACACTGGAGCAGGATTTGGCGCGGCGTGACATCACGATCAATGCCATCGCGCAAACCGCCACCGGTGAGCGCCTGATCGACCCCTTTGGCGGCCAAGGCGATCTGCGGGCCAAAGTACTGCGCCACGTGACACCGGCGTTTCGCGAGGATCCCCTTCGCATTTTGCGGGTGGCGCGGTTCAGCGCCCGGTTTGCGGGCTTTTCGGTTGCCCCGGAAACACTGCAAATGATGCGTGACATGGTTGCTGCCGGTGAAGTCGATGCGCTGGTGCCGGAACGCGTCTGGCAGGAATTGAGCCATGGCCTGATGGCCTCCCAACCTTCGCGCATGATGGACGTGATTGCGCGCACCGGCGCACTCCCGCGCCTGTTGCCAGCGTTGCGCCGGTCTGCCGACGCCAGTTTTGCGCTGCTCGACCGGGCGGCGCGCGAAGGCGCCGGTCTCGCCGTCCGTTTTGCCTGCCTGATGATCCATTTTGAGAGCGACCCGGCTTTTCTTCGTCGTGTGCCGGGTGACTGCCGTGACCTCGCCGTGTTACTGGCAAGGGAACAGGCCAACATTGGCCAAAGTCCCCACGCTGCGGTTGAAATGGTCAGGTTGCTGGAACGCTGCGACGCGTTTCGCAAGCCGGCGCGTTTTGCTGACCTGCTTCAATGTTGCAACTTGCTCAATCCCATCGACGTGGGCCGCCTGCAGGGCGGATTGCGGTCCGCGCAGTCGGTCAAATCAAAAACCGTTTTGTCGGCTGTGGCGGACAAAGCGGCACCGGGCCCGCAAATGGCCGCCGCCATACATGCGGCCCGGGTGTTGGCAGTCGCCGGCTTTCTTTCAAACGGCGCCTTGGCAAATGCCCGAATTGACAAGCGCTGAGCAGTGTGCAATCCTGAGTACCGGTTTTATAGTCATATCATCACACCAACCCATTTGGAGACAGCATGCAACACTTCAATTCAGCGGGCGTCACCCGCCGTTCGGTCAATGTACTTGCCGCCGGCGCGGCCGCGCTGGGTTTGGCCAGCGTGGCGCGCGGGCAAGGCGCCATCACCCTGCACGGCGCTGTTCAGTTTGCCGACGACCATGCCTTCAACCGGGCCCTCGTGCGTTTTGAGGAACTGGTCAAGAAGTATTACGGCAAACCGGTCAACTTCGTGTTGCACAAAAACAGCGAGCTGGGTCTGGAGAAAGACTACTTCGCCTACATGAACCAGGGCAAGGCGGTAGACTACGCCATCGTGTCGCCAGCCCACATGTCTACCTTCTCAAAGGCGGCGCCTTTCATTGACGCGCCTTTCCTGTTTCGCGACCTGGCCCACTGGAACAAGGTGCTTGACGCCGATCTGCTTAAACCGATCGCGGAAGAGGTCGCTCAAAAGGGTGAAGTGATGTTGATCGGTTATGCCGGTGGCGGCGTGCGCAACATCTTTGCCAACAAACCTGCCCGCAACCTGGCCGAGCTCAAAGGCCTCAAGGTGCGGGTGCAAGGGGCTCCGATCTGGACGCGCACCTTCAGCGCGATCGGCATGGCGCCTCAGGTAATCGCCTACAACGAGGTCTACAACGCCATCCAGAACAAGGTGATCGAAGCTGGCGAAAACGAGGCGGCGGGTGTGGAGGCCATGAAATTCAACGAGGTCGCGCCGAACATCAACCTGACCAACCACGCCATCACGATCCGCCCGATTTGTTTCGCATCCAAGACCTTCGTCAAGCTGCCCAAGGATCTGCAGGACGCGATTGTGAAAGCCGGCAAGGAAGCCGGCGCCTACGGTCGGCAGATTGAGTCTTCCGAAGACCAGAAAAAGCTCGACGCCCTGGAGAAGGCCGGCAAACTCAAACAAGTGGCCTTCTCCGACCGCGCCGCCATGCAAAAGCTGGTGGACCCGGTGATGGCGGCTTACGCCAAGGAGATTGGCGCCGAGGGTATCTACGCCAAAATTGCCGCGCTGAACTGAGGTTTGGTCTGACGTGCAATCCGGAGGGCCCCTCGCGGCCTCCGGATTTTTTTCAACTTGAAATTTTCCACTCCCATTTTTTATGACCAAATTGCTTGACCACGTGCAACGCCTGCTGACCTGGGCGATGGCGCTGTCGGTGGCAGTGTTGTTGATCCCGGTGACGCTGCAGATCGTCGCGCGTTTCACCGAGATCATTCCGCGCTACATCTGGACCGAAGAGCTGAGCCGCTTTTGTTTCATCTGGATGGTGATGTTGGGGGCCATGGTGGCGGTGCGCGAGCGCCTGCACTTTGACGTGGACTTTTGGACCAATCTGAGCCCGCGCCAGGACGCGCTTCTGCGCATGGTGTCGAATTTTTTCGTACTGGCTTTTTCTGGTGTGATGATCTGGTGGGGCATAGAGTTCACCCGATTTGGCTGGAACCAGACCTCTGAACTTGCAGACCTCCCGATGTGGCTGATTTTCATCGCGTGGCCGTTCGCGGGCCTGATCTGGACGCTGTTTTTGATCGAGGCCTTTCTGCGCGACATTGGTTTGTACCAGCGCAATGAAGCACTCGCCCATCTGGCGCCGCAGGAGGCGATATGACATCGGCCACGCTCACGCCCGCCATGGCGGCCATTGTCCTGTTTGGCACTTTCTTCTTCTTCCTGGCGCTGCGGGTTCCGGTTGCATTTGCGCTCGGGCTTGCGTCTTTGCCGATCCTGATGATCGAGCCGCGCCTGTCGCCACTGGGGCTGTTCAACGAGATGTTCAAGGCCTACAACTCCTTCATCCTGCTGGCCGTGCCGTTTTTCCTGCTTACGGCCAACCTGATGAACACGGGCGGCATCACCGATCGTTTGATGCGGTTGTCCCGCGCTTTGGTCGGGCATTTTCCGGGGGGCCTGGCGCAGATAAACGTGGTTCTGTCGGTGTTTTTTGCGGGCATTTCCGGTTCGTCCACGGCAGACGCGGCAAGCCAGGGCAAACTTTTCATCGAAGCCCAAGTCAAAGAGGGTTACGACAAGTCGTTCTCGATCGCCATCACGGCCGTGTCGGCAGTTCTGGCGGTGATCATTCCGCCGTCCATTTTGATGGTGGTGTGGGGCGGCGTGATTTCCACCTCCATCGGCGCCATGTATCTGGCTGGCGTGATACCGGGCCTGTTGATAGGCCTGGCGCAAATGGCGACCGTGCATGCGTACGCGAAACGCCGCAATTACCCGGTGTACCCACGCTCCGGTTTGGGCGAAGGGTTTCGTGCATTGATCACGTCCATTCCGGCATTGACCACACCGTTCCTGATTGTTGGCGGCATCCTGCTGGGATGGTTCACGGCCACTGAGTCTGCCGCCATCGCGGTGATTTACGCGGCACTGCTGTCGATCTTCTATTACCGTGAGATGGATATGCCCAAGCTCTACCGGGCGATTGTGGACACCGGCCGGCTGGCGTCTGTTGCGCTGTTTTGTGTCGGCACTGCGTCGGTCTTCGGCTGGCTGTTGGCGTATTACCAAATCCCCAAGGCGTTGCTCTCCAACGTGACAAGTTGGGGCCTGGGGCCGATTGGGGTGGGGTTCCTGATTGCCGGCGCGTTTTTGGTTGTTGGTTGTTTTCTCGACGCGATTCCGGCCATCATCATCGTCGGCACGACTTTGCAGCCGCTGGCTGCGTCGGTCGATTTGCACCCGGTTTCTTTCGCCATTATCGGCATTGTGTCGCTGGCGTTCGGCCTGGTCACGCCGCCCTACGGCCTGTGTTTGATGATTTCGTGTTCTGTCGCAGGCGTTCCGATGCGTTATGCGCTCAAGGACACCATGATCATGTTGATTCCGATGCTGCTGGTGTTGTGCGCCATCATCATCTGGCCGGAGATTCCGCTTCTGCTGCCACGCTGGGTGGCGCCTGAACTGCTCAAGTAACAGCGTTTCAGCGGGGTTTCCAGAAAGAAACGATTTTGCGCGCGCGCCACAGCCTCTAAACGGCCGGGCGGCGGGCCGTCACTCAAGCGTCTGTGCCGGGCGCTTTCTTGGTCACCATGCTGTAGATGACCAGCAGAATGATCGCTCCAACGACAGATGCAATCCAGCCTGCTGCTTCACCCTGCTTGTAGAGGCCCAGGGCCGAGCCACCGTAACTGGCTAGAAAAGAACCGGCGATGCCGAGCACCGCCGTCATGATCAAACCCAGTTTGTCATCACCGGGTTTGATTGCACGGGCGATAAATCCGACAATTACACCGACAAACACGGTTCCGATAATTTCCATCATGGTTGCGTCTCCATTGTTGGGCAGTCGATTCGAAGAACTTTGAGGCTGTTCGGCCAGCGCGCAATATACACCCCAAAACCCGGGTCATGTCTCCTGATTCGTTACAAGCGCCAGCGCCGCAAAATCACCCACGCGTTCGCCCAAACCTGCGCTGACGATGTCGCAGCCAGCAGTCAAAGCGGGCAGCTTCCCCGACACAAAGGCGCGCAGGCGAGGCAACAGGAACTCACGGTGGTGCCAATACACGCTGCCTCCCAAGCTGATACGCTGCAAATCAAGTGTGACGATCAGGTTGTACAACATGCGGCCCATGACACTGCACAGCTGGTCGACCCGCTCAATCGCCAGGACATCGCCCGACTTCGCCGCTGAGAGAAGCGCAGCCGCATCGGCATAACCCTGAGCATGGAATCGCCGCGGAATGGCATTGCCGGCCACCATGCCTTCCACATCGCCCACGTTGCCACAACCGCACAGGGCATCGTCGTTGCTCGCAACAAACATGTGCCCGGCGTGGCCCGCATTGCCATTTTTTCCCCGCAGCACGAAGCCGTCGACGCACAGGCCGACCCCGATGCCCGTGCTCCAGGTCACGTAAGCGCAATGGTCCAGGGCTTTTCCGGCGTCTTGAAGTGCGCCCCAGCGGCGCTCGGCTTCCAGTGCGCTGATACCGTCGTTTTCCACCCGAACATGGGCAAAACTCTGTCGCAAGGGCGCTTCCAGCAGCGCGCTTTTCCAGTCATTGGGCAAACCCCGCACCGGCCCCGCCAATCCGCCGCATATATTGGGGGCGGCCAGCTCGACCAGCCCGCCATTCAATACAAAGGGGCCACAGGAAGACACGCCCACCCGATCGATGCTGTCGAGGGGCAAACCGGCTGCCTTGGCGCTTTGGCCGATCATTCTCACAATTTGCTTCGCCAGCGCATCATTCGACCCTGTTTTTTGGGTGGTCTCAACACATTGGCCACGCAGGCCCTTTTCGTCTGCGACACCGACCGAGACTTTGGTGCCACCAATGTCAACGCAGGCGACTGGACACATGCCTGGCGGCAAAACGATGAAAGAATGGGTCAGGGAGGACATGGCCTATATTAATTTGAAATTGACCCCTCCCGGGCACACGGGAAGACACGCTTGCCAATTCGGGCCAGTGCGTCCGCGCGCCAGAAGGAGCGGACATTGAAGATTCCCGTGGCGCCGCTGCAAGCGATAAAAAAAAACGAATTGCAGCCCATCGGCCGCGTTACATCAACCAGGTTATTGCGCTGGCAAGAAAGCTCAACAGCAAGGTGGTGGCAAGTGGCAAAAACCATTCGCGGCCAAACAGCTTGAAATGCAGGTCTCCCGGCAATTTTCCAAACCCCATGCGCCGCAAAAAGGGGCTGAAGGCATTGATCAAGATCAATGCAAGGAAGATGACGAATATCCAGCGCAACATTGACGGCAATGCGTTTCTGTTTGCCTACAGGGTGTGCGAGCGGTCGCCGGCGGAAAAACCCAAGGCTCGCCAGGAGGGAGAAACGTTCCCGTGCGGGGAAAATTTGGCCATGCCAATCACTTTGAACAACTCGCCCATTTCATGCTCTGAAATCATTTTTTGACCCATGGCTTTGTCTGCGAAGGAGGCGTTCTCCAACAATCCGAGCAGGCCGCAATTCATTAAAAACCGCGCCTGGGTGCAATATCCGAGAACCTCGAAACCGGCTTCTTGCGCAGCCAACGCAATACCGGTGAAATTGACATGCGTGGTGATGTCTTTCTGTCCAACATCGAGCAATGGGTTGCTGTCCGCCTGGTGGGCCTGGTGACACATCAACGTGCCCATGTGTCGTTGCGGGTGGTAATACTCGTGGTCGGGGAAACCGTAGTCGATGAGGAAAACCGCTCCAAGAGCCAACCTGTCCGCCAAGGTTCGGACAAACGCTTCAGCCTGTGAATGGATTTCACAGAGGTAGTCGTGTTGTCCCTCAATGTCAAAGGGTGGACGCAATCCCGTCGGATGCTCCTGCCAGATGAATTGAAAGTCGACCCCGTCGGTCGATCCTTCTGCCAACGCAACACCGCGCTCGAACCATTCCCCGCCGCGACGCGCAAGCAGCTTCGCGGGCATGGCATCCAGCACTTCATTGCCGATGACCACTCCGCGCATGTCGGGTGGCAACTGGTCAATCCATTGAATTTTGTCGCCAAACAGCGCAAGCGCCATCTGCTGCCGCGCCCTGAGGGAGCCCGACAAATCGACAATGGTGTACCTGAGCCAAGCCACACCCAGCCGGTCCAGCTCGGAAAGCAGTTGCAACGCGAGGGCGCCTGAACCCGCGCCAAACTCCCAAATATGCGCGGTGTCAGTCGCCGCCAGCGCCTGTGCCACCTGAACCGCCAGCGCCTGGCCAAACAACGGCGTCATTTCAGGCGCCGTCACAAAATCGCTGCCTTCCCCTTCCACACCGCGCGGCATGGCGCCAAACTTGGCGCGGGCATTCGCGTAATACCCCAGTCCAGGCGCATACAACGCCCGCGACATGAAGTCGTCAAACCCGATCCAGCCACCGGCTTGCCGGATGGCGTCGGCGATTTGGCAACGAAGGGGGCTGGCTAAAATCACTGTACTGGGCATTTGGCACAGATTGTCTGCGATGCCTTTCCATGAACACCCCAACCCGTTCCAAAACCGTTCTCGTCACCGGCGCTGCCAAGCGGCTCGGTCACGATATCGCGTTGGCGCTCGCTCAAGATGGCTGGCGGGTTGCCGTGCACTACCAAAACTCCAAAGAGGACGCCTCCAGGACGGCGGCAGAGTGCGCAAGATTGGCCGGAAGCAGTGGGCTGTTCAGCGCAAATCTTGAGGATGAAGCCCAGGTGCGCGAGCTGCTGCCTCAAGTGATTGACTATTTCGGCGGAGTGGACGCGGTAGTCAACAATGCCGCCACCTTTGAGCACGACTCCCCCGCCAGCTTTGGATACGCCGCGCTCGACAAGCACCTGCACACCAACACGGGCGCGGCAATCTTGCTGGCACAGGCGCTGCATCGCCATGCCGTGTCTCGCGGCGCTACCGGCGTGGTCGTGAACCTTCTTGACCAGAAGCTCTGGAACCAGAACCCTGATTTTTTCAGCTACACGCTCTCCAAAGCCGCTTTGGAAGCCGCCAACACGATGCTGGCGCTCGCGCTGGCGCCGAGTGTCCGGGTGGTAGGTGTCGCTCCGGGGCTCACTCTGACCAGCCATTTGCTGAGTGACCAGCGGTTTCAACAATTGCACAGGCAAAGTCCACTCGGTCGTTCGTCCACGCCGGCTGATGTCGCTGCCACTGTGAAATTTGCGCTGGATAACGCATCCATCACGGGCACCACCTTGCTGGTGGACGGCGGCCAACACCTGATGAAATTCGAACGCGATTTTTCGATGATGTGAGACCCTGCAGATGACGCGTGCCACCCATTCACCGTCGGAGAAAACGCCGGCCGGACTCACCGGCCACCAGACGCTCACCCTCAACGGCCTGTGTTTCAACGCCAGTCTGGGCATCCTCGATTCGGAGAAAGCCGAGCCTCAGCCGATCCGGGTCGACGCTGAGTTGCACCTGGGCCGGCAACCCCTCCAGCCGCGTGACGACGACATCCTGCACGTGCTGGACTACCGCAAAGTCCGCCGCATCATCATCGAAGAATGCACCGTCGAACACGTGAACCTGCTGGAAAGCCTGATCGGCAAACTCGCCAATCGCCTGATGCAACTGCCGGGCGTGCAGGGTGTGCGCGTAAAAATCGCCAAGCTGGAAATTTTTGAAGACTGCGAAGTCGCGATCCGGATTGAAACCGGACAATGGTGAATTGAAGGTGAACGGATATGGCCAACATGGAACTCGAAACCCAAAAGCTTGAAAAACGCCTGTGCCGCCAGGTTGGCCAGGCGGTCATGCAATACAACATGATCGGGGAAGGCGACAAGGTGATGGTCTGCGTGAGCGGTGGCAAGGACAGTTATGCCATGCTTGACATCCTGCTCAAACTCAAACAGCGCGCGCCGATCCAATTCGATGTGATCGCTGTCAATCTTGACCAGAAACAGCCCGGCTTTCCGGAACACGTCCTGCCCAACTACCTGCATTCAATCGGTGTGCCCTTCCACATAGAAAACCAGGACACCTACAGCATCGTCAAGCGCGTGATCCCGGATGGGAAAACCATGTGCAGCCTGTGCAGCCGGCTGCGCCGGGGGATTTTGTACCGTGTGGCCGACGAGCTGGGTGCCACCAAAATCGCATTGGGCCACCATCGCGACGACATGTTGCAGACTTTTTTCCTCAACATGTTTTTTGGAGGGAAACTCAAAGGCATGCCGCCCAAGCTGGTCAGTGACGACGGCAAACACATCGTCATCCGGCCGATGGCGAACGTGGCTGAAAAAGACCTCACGCGCTGGGCGGCGCATCGCGCGTTTCCGATCATCCCCTGCACCCTGTGCGGCAACCAGGAAAACCTGCAGCGAAAACAGGTGGGCGCCATGCTGCGTGAATGGGAGAAAAAGTTTCCCGGGCGCATTGAGAGCATGTTCAGCGCCTTGCAAAACGTGGTGCCATCCCATTTGATGGACGACCGGCGTTACGACTTCAAGAACCTGCAAACCACAGGCATCGCCCATGAAGACGGCGACTTGGCTTTTGACCTGGAGAGTTTTTCCAGGCCCACCGTGCCGGGCCTGCAGGTCGTCGCAGCGTGATCGAACCCACCCGCATCATCGCCGTGCGTCACGGCGAAACGGCCTGGAACGTGGACACCCGCATCCAGGGCCAGCTGGACATCGGCTTGAACGCGATGGGCCGCTGGCAAGCGCACCGCCTGGCGCTTACACTCGCCGGTGAACCGGTCACCGCCATTTACGCCAGCGACCTGCTGCGCGCGTGGGACACGGCCTTGTCCGTGAGCAACGCAGTCGGCTGCGAGGTTCAAACCGACGAGGGTCTGCGCGAGCGCGGTTTTGGCGTGTTTGAAGGCAAGACCTTTGCGCAAATTGCCGAGCTGTGGCCGGATGAAGCTCTGCAGTGGCGCAAGCGGGAGCCGGCCTTCGCGCCGGAAGGTGGTGAGTCGCTGATTCGGTTTCGCGAACGCATCACCGGCGTGGTGGACCGCCTGGCTGCCGGCCACGCAGGCCAACAAATTGTGCTGGTCGCGCATGGCGGCGTGATGGACGTTTTGTACCGCGCCGCCACGCGCCAGGAAATCCAGTCGCCTCGCACCTGGGATCTGGGCAACGCCACCATCAACCGGCTGCTCTGGACGCCCGAAGGTTTGACGATTGTCGGCTGGGCCGACAACCACCATCTGGACGACACGACACAGGACGAGTCGACCACTTGAACTGGCGGTTTCAAGCGATTAAAGCCGGCCCGGGCGCGACTGTGGAAAACTGACCTCCAGCCCTGAAAACAGGGATTCTCTCGGCGGAATCGCTTCTTCCTCGGTTTCCCGCACGGTCACATGTCCGCGGTGCGTCAGCGCATGGTTCGGCAGGGGTTTTCCAAGCCCGAAACCCTGCAATTCATCGCAGCCCATCATCCGCAGCACATTGGTCTGCTGTTCACTTTCAACGCCTTCGGCATTGACCCGGATGTCCAGCGCATGAGCCAGCGAAATGATCGAACGCACGATCACAGCCACCTTCGCGTTGTTGTCGAGGTTGCTGGTGAAGGCCCGGTCGATCTTCACCTTGTCAAACGGGAACCGCCAAAGGTAAGCAAGGCTTGAATAACCAGTGCCAAAATCATCCATGGCCAGACTCACGCCTGCCTTGGTGAGTTCGCCGAGCACGCGGCTCACCTGCTCGGTGTTGTTGACCAGCAGCGACTCGGTGATCTCAAGGCCCAGGCGCTTGGCGGGCAGTCCGGTTTCTTTGAGGACAGCCAGAATTTTGGCGACCAGTTGCGTGTCCGCAAACTGGGCCGGCGACACATTCACATGCACCGTCAGTGAAGCGGGCCAATGGCTGGCGTCATGGCAGGCCTGGGCCAGGACCCAATGGCCGATTTTGCCGATCAGGCCATGGTCTTCCGCCAGGCCAATGAACTCGGCAGGCGAGATGGTCCCGCGCGTCGGGTGGTGCCAGCGCAGCAGCGCCTCATACCCGATCAGGGTGTCGGCGTCGGGCTCATACAAGCCCTGATAGTGCACTTCGAGCTGGTTGGCAGCGATGGCCTGGTTCAAATCGCGCAGCAGCTCACGGCTGGACTGCAACTTGACATCCATTTCGGCGTCGTAAAACGTGAAGTAGCCGCGCGCGGTTTCCTTGGCCCGGTACAACGCGAGGTCGGCCTTGGCCATCAATTCATCCGGCGTTTTGGCATCGGCGCTGAACAGGGCAATACCCACACTGCCCCCAAAACTGAACTGCATGCCCCCTTGTTGCAAAGGCTCGCCCAGGCGTTGAACGACGCGGTGGGCCAGTGTCGCCACCACCGCGCGCTTTTGCACATTCATCAGCAAAACGGCGAACTCGTCGCCCCCCAGGCGCGCAACGTAATCACCATTTCGCACCGCATTCGCAATGCGTTGGTACGCCTCCCTGAGCGCCTGATCGCCCGCCGCGTGCCCCAGGGTGTCGTTGATTTCCTTGAAGTTGTCCAGGTCAATGCACAACAGCGCGAACCCCGGACCGCCTTTGTTCCGTTTGGTGGCCGATTTTTCAAGTATTTCGTTGAAACTGACGCGGTTGAGCGAGCCTGTCAAGTGGTCCGCATGGGCCAGTTCCTGGAATTTCGCCCGGGCCTGCCGCGCCGCGCGCAAGCGCCCCCGCGATTGGTAGACGGCAATGCCCATGAAGATCGCCAGGAAGCCGCCCACGATGGTGGTCACGCGCGCGAATCCAGCCCGTGTGGAGGCTGCCAGATCGGTCTGGTCGACAAACACCTCGAACACACGCTGCACCTTGCCGCCCTTCACCACCGGCAAATAGGTCTCACTGTAAACAGCAGGGCGGCCTGCCAGCGGCTCCCTTTGCAATTGAACGGCGGTCTTTCCCGATATGACGCGTTCGCGAATTTGCGCGCCGAGCGCGTCACCCTGATGGTCGCCGATCCTCAAGCGGCGCACCGGCAACGGCGCGGCCTCGTCAAGGGCGAGATCGGTAGACGCCAAAACCAGGTTGCCCGCGCTGTCGAATATTTTGTACTCGAAGATGTTCTTGAACCGCGCCAGGGTGAGCAACTGCTGGCGGGCCCTGGTCTGCAGCACGGCGCCCGGGCGGAATTCTTCGGGTGCTGGCAAGGAGCGCTCGGCAAACTCAGCCCATTGCAGGGCGGATTGCTCTGCGCTGGTCTCAAGCTGCTTCTCCTCCTCGGAACGGATCACCCAAAAGGCGCTGGCGGCGAGAATGCCCGCCCCCAAGACCCAGGCTGCAATTAATTTAAGGTCCCGGGCGCGCCAATGCATGGCCTATTGTCTTAAAAAAGCTCGCTGGGCGGGGCAATAAAATTGTCAGGCGCTGCAACACCGAGGTGCCGGTAGGCCGCAAGTGTTGCGATGCGTCCACGCGGCGTGCGCTGCAGGTAACCCTGCTGGATGAGGTAGGGTTCGATCACATCCTCTATTGTTTCGCGCTCTTCACCAATGCTGGCAGCGATGTTGTCCAGCCCCACCGGCCCGCCGTCAAAACGGTGGATCACGGCTTCAAGCAGTTTGCGGTCCATCACATCGAAGCCCTGCGGATCCACGTCGAGCATCACCAGCGCCCGGTTGGCAATCTCCAGCGTGATCTGGCCGGTCCCCTTCACATCGGCAAAGTCGCGCACGCGGCGCAACAGGCGGTTGGCAATGCGTGGCGTGCCTCGCGAGCGCCGGGCGATCTCAAAACCGCCCGCTTCGTCCGTTGGCACCTTGAGCAAGCCGGCGCTGCGTTTGACAATGCGGGCCAACTCTTCTGCCGTATAAAACTCCAGCCGCGCCACGATGCCAAAACGATCGCGCAGGGGGTTGGTGAGCATGCCGGCGCGGGTGGTGGCACCCACCAGCGTGAAGGGCTGCAAGTCAAGCTTGATGGAACGCGCCGCCGGGCCTTCGCCAATCATGATGTCGATCTTGTAGTCCTCCAGTGCGGGATACAGAATCTCCTCGACGACCGGGCTCAGGCGGTGGATTTCATCGATGAACAACACGTCGTTTTTTTCGAGGTTGGTCAAAAGCGCGGCCAGGTCCTTGGGTTTCTCCAGCACCGGCCCGCTGGTCTGGCGCAGGTTCACGCCGAGCTCGTGCGCGACGATGTGGCTCAAGGTGGTTTTGCCCAGGCCCGGTGGGCCAAACAGCAGCACATGGTCCAGCGCCTCGCCGCGCTTTTTGGCCGCGCCGATAAAAATCTCCAGCTGCTCGCGGATTTTCATCTGGCCGATGTATTCGTCCAGCAGCTTGGGCCGCAAGGCGCGTTCCACCGCCTCTTCCTGGGGCGAAGCCGGTGCGCCAGACACCACGCGGCGCGGCGCGGCAGGGGTGAAGTCGTCGGTTTGGATGGTCACGTAGGTTGATCCGTC